>NZ_PQHY01000050.1:0-53349 GCF_003385175.1 Amycolatopsis ruanii | reverse complement strand
GCCAGGACCTCGGCGGGCCGCCGGTCGCGTTCCGTGCCGCGCAGCTACGGCAGGATGCAGAACGTGCACGTGTTGTTGCAGCCCAACGAGATCGACACCCAGCCCGAGTAGGCCGACTCGCGCCGCGCCGGCAGCGTCGAGGGGAACGTCTCGAGCGATTCGAGGATCTCCACCTCGGCCTCGGCGTTGTGCCGGGCGCGCTCCAGCAGCACCGGCAGGGCGCCGATGTTGTGGGTGCCGAACACGACGTCCACCCACGGCGCGCGCTTGACGATCTCGCCGCGGTCCTTCTGGGCCAGGCAGCCGCCGACGGCGATCTGCATGTCCGGGTTGGCGTCCTTGGCCGGGCGCAGGTGCCCGAGGGTGCCGTAGAGCTTGTTGTCCGCGTTCTCGCGCACCGCGCACGTGTTGAACACGACGAGGTCGGGCGCGTCGCCGGCGCCCGCCGGAACGTAGCCCGCCTCCTCCAGCTGGCCCGCGAGCCGCTCGGAGTCGTGCACGTTCATCTGGCAGCCGAACGTGCGGATCTGGTAGGTTTTGCCACCGTTCATCGGGCACCGTGTTCGCTGGTAAGACAAGCCATGACGGCTACCAGCGTAACTCTTCGGGGTTGCCCGCCTTCGCGCGCGTCAGGTTCGCAGCGCGACGTACCAGCCTTCCGGGATCGGCCCGGGCAGCAGGTCCGGGATGAACGTGCAGATGTGGCCCGGCCAGGACGGCAGCTGCGACTGGCAGTCCGCCTGGGTGCGGTAGGGGCCGGCTTTGAGGCTCACCCCGTCGGCGTCGGCCGGGGCGGCGGCGAGCGTGCACAGCCCCGCGCCCAGCACGAGCGCGGCGGCCGTCGTGCGGAGGTTGCGTGCGGTCACGAATCGAGTATCGAACGTGACGACACCGAGCGCAGCGCGATGCCCCGTTCGAGCGAAGCGACCCCCTCCGAGCTGGGCCGCTCGCCTGACTACAGTAACCGGCACCCGGGGTCACCGTGCGTCCGGAACCGGCCAAAACGGATGACACCTAGGTTGCGTTTGATTCGATTTACGGGCGCGGGGCCGCGTCACGGTGTTAGATCGCCGAGTGAGCCGGGCTATGGAGGGCAGATGAGCACAGCTACGTCAGCACCAGCGATGATCAGGGCTGCGGGCGTGAACAAGTTCTTCGGTGACCTGCACGTGCTCAAGGACATCAACCTCGAGGTGCCCAAGGGGCAGGTCGTCGTGGTGCTCGGGCCGTCCGGCTCCGGCAAGTCGACCCTGTGCCGCGCGATCAACCGGCTGGAGCCGATCAACTCCGGCGAGATCGAGGTGGACGGTCAGCCGCTGCCCGCGGAGGGCAAGGCGCTGGCCGCGCTGCGCGCCGAGGTCGGCATGGTCTTCCAGTCGTTCAACCTCTTCGCGCACAAGACCATCGTCGAGAACGTGATGCTCGCGCCGGTCAAGGTCCGCAAGATCGGGCAGGAGGAGGCGCGCAAGACCGCGATGCAGCTGCTGGACCGGGTGGGCATCGCGAACCAGGCGGAGAAGTACCCGGCTCAGCTGTCGGGCGGTCAGCAGCAGCGCGCGGCGATCGCGCGGGCGCTGGCGATGAAGCCGAAGGTGATGCTGTTCGACGAGCCCACCTCGGCCCTGGACCCGGAGATGGTCCAGGAGGTTCTGGACACCATGACCGGGCTGGCCAGGGAGGGCATGACGATGCTCGTGGTCACGCACGAGATGGGCTTCGCCCGTCGCGCCGCGAACCGCGTGGTGTTCATGTCCGACGGGGAGATCGTCGAGGACGCGTCGCCGGACGAGTTCTTCACGAAGCCGAAGTCGGACCGCGCCAAGGACTTCCTCGGCAAGATCCTGACGCACTAAGTGAGTTCCGCGGCGCCCGATCGGCGCCGCCCGATCCCGGGAGAACAGGAATCCAGATGAAGATCCGCACCCTGGCAGCGGGCCTGCTGGTCGGCGCACTGACGCTGACCGCTTGCGGTAAGGAGGGCGCCCCCTCCGGCGGCACCGGGGACACCGGAACCGACGCCGCCGCGCTGCCGACCTACACGGTGGCCCAGAACGTGGACGTGGCCGGCTCGCCGACCTTCGCCAAGATCAAGGGCGCGGGCAAGCTGACCATCGGCGTGAAGGACGACCAGCCGGGCCTGGGCCAGAAGAACGCGACCACCGGCAAGTTCGAGGGCTTCGACATCGAGATCGCCAAGCTGGTCGCCGCCGGCCTCGGCTTCGACGAAAGCAAGATCACCTTCACCACGGTCGACTCGGCCGCGCGTGAGGCCGCGATCACCAACGGCAACGTCGACTACTACGTCGGCACCTACACCATCACCGACAAGCGCAAGCAGCAGGTCTCCTTCGCCGGCCCGTACTTCATGGCCGGTCAGGACCTGCTGGTCCGCAAGGACGACACCTCGATCACCGGACCGGAGACCCTGAAGGGCAAGAAGGTCTGCTCGGTGACCGGGTCGACCCCGATCCAGCGCGTGCGCGACCAGCAGCTGACCGAGGCGGCGAACATCGTCGAGTTCCAGAAGTACTCGCAGTGCGTCGAGAAGCTCATCACCAAGGAGGTCGACGCCGTCACCACCGACGACGCGATCCTCAAGGGCTTCGCCGCGCAGGACCCGGACAACCTGAAGGTCGTCGGCAAGACGTTCTCGCAGGAGCCCTACGGCATCGGCCTGCCCCGTGACGACGCCGCGCTGCGCGGCAAGGTGGACGACCTGCTGCAGGCCGCCATCGACGACGGCACCTGGCAGAAGATCTACGACGCCACGCTCGGCAAGTCGGGTTCGGCCGCCACGCCGCCGGCGATCCAGCGCTACTGACACTCCCTTGTGGCCGGTGAGCGCGGGTGCGCTCACCGGCCACTCCCTTTCCACTAGTTCCACACCAACCGCGGCGGGGAAGGCCCGATGGACGTCCTGCTCGACAACATGGACCTCTACGGTCCGTTCTTCTGGACCACGATCAAGCTGTTCCTGATCTCGGGAGTGGCGAGCCTGATCTTCGGCACGTTCCTGGCCGGCCTGCGGGTCAGCCCGGTCCCGGTGTTCCGCGCGGTCGGCGCCACGTACGTGACGCTGGTGCGCAACACACCGCTGACGCTGGTGTTCGTGTTCCTGGTGTTCGCCTACCCACTGCTCGACATCATCGACCTGTCGTACTTCACCGCCGCGGTGGTGTCGCTGACCCTCTACACCTCGGCGTTCATCTGCGAGGTCGTGCGGTCGGGCATCAACACCGTCCCGGTCGGGCAGGCCGAAGCCGCCCGCGCGCTGGGGCTGACCTTCACCCAGATCCTCGGCCAGATCGTGCTGCCGCAGGCCATCCGCTCGGTGGTGCCGCCGCTGATGAGCATGCTCATCGCGCTGCTGAAGAACACCACCATCGCCGCCGGGTTCTCCGTCGCCGAGGCCGGCGCGATCCGGCAGTACCTGTCCGAGCGCGGTGACAACCAGCTGATCGGCCTGCTGTGGGTCGCGCTCGGGTTCATCATCCTGGTCGCGGTCCTGTCCTTCATCCAGCGGGCCCTCGAGAAGCGCTGGAGCGTGGCGCGATGAGCAACGTCCTGTTCGACATCCCCGGCCCGAAGGCCCGCGCCCGCTACCGGGCGCTGGCCGTGCTGGGCACCCTGATCGTCGCCGCGGTGATCGCCTACATCATCTGGCGCTTCATCGACAGCGGCCAGTTCTCCGCCCGCCGCTGGGAGTGGCTGCAGTACGCCCAGGTCCAGCGCGACCTGGTGGACGCGCTGCTGGCGACCCTGCAGGCCTTCGCGCTCGGCGCCGTGCTGGCGCTGGTCTTCGGCGCGATCTTCGCCGCCGGGCGGCTGTCGGATCACGCGTGGGTGCGCGGTGTCTCGACCGCGGTCGTCGAGTTCTTCCGCGCCATCCCGCTGCTGATCCTGATGTTCCTCTTCTACTACGGCGCTCCGGTGCTGGGCGTGGCCCTGCCGCCGTTCGCCGCGGTGGTGCTGGGCCTGACCCTGTACAACGGCTCGGTGCTGGCGGAGGTGTTCCGCGCCGGCATCCTGGCGCTGCCCAAGGGGCAGAGCGAGGCGGCCTACGCGCTGGGCATGCGCAAGACCCAGGTGATGACGCTCGTCCTGATCCCGCAGGCGGTCCGGTCGATGCTGCCGACGATCATCAGCCAGCTGGTGGTGCTGCTCAAGGACACCGCGCTCGGGTTCCTGGTCACCTACCCGGAGCTGCTGTACTACGCCCGCTACATCGGCTCGCAGGGCTCGTTCGGCCGGCCGATCGTCCCGTCGACCCTCGTGGTGGCGGCGATGTACATCGCGTTGTGCCTGCTGCTCACCGCGCTGGCCACCTACATCGAACGCCGCCAGCGGCGCAGCAAGAAGCACGTGGAAACCCGGCGCCCGCCGACGACGGAGGAGGTCGTGGGCGTGGCCTGATCCGCGCGACAGCGAAGAGGGGCGTGGCGAGCGATCGCCACGCCCCTCTTGTTCGTCCGGGTCAGTCCGCGTCGGCGCAGAGCCAGTCGAGCACCACGGCCGCCGTCCAGCTCTGGTCGGTGCTGCCGAGCGGCTCGCCGGTGAACGGTTCGTAGTACTCACCGAACGCGCCGTCGTCGGTCAGGCGCAGGCCGGCTTCGCGCAGCTTGCGGGCCCGCTCGTGCCAGCCGCGGCGTTCGAACGCCCATCCGAACAGCCAGTTCACGACCGGCCACTGTGGACCGCGCCAGTACTGGCGCGGGTTGAAGCCGGGCCGCATGGGCGACACCGACGGCGGCACCGGCGCCAGCAGGCCGGGGTGCCCGCACCAGCGGTCGCTGTCCAGCAGCGACAGCAGCCGCAGCTGCACCTCGTCCGGCGCGCCCCCGCACAGCAGCGGCGAGAACCCGGCGATCGTCTGGGTGTCCAGCCACCGGTTGGCACGCAGGTCGCGATCCCGCGCCATGCCGGACACCGAGTGGCAGCTGGCCGCGACCGCCTCGCGCGCCCGCGCCGCCCAGTCCGCCAGGTCCGCGAGCTGCGACGCGGGCTGGCCGAACTCGGTGCCCAGCTCGATCAGCACGTCGCAGGACACCGCGAACAGCGCGGTGATGAACACGTCCCCGACCAGGAAGCTGGAGCTGCGCACGATCTCCTTCTGGTCGTAGCCCGCGCGGCGCATCTCCTCGATGAGCCACAGGTAGCGGTCGTACTCCTTGTCGGTGGGCCGCTCGCTCGGGTCGCCGATGATGCGCACGTCCTTGCGCACGTACGGCGGCAGCTCCTCCCCCGGGTTGACCGCCGCGTAGGGCACGTCCCAGCGCGGCGAGTTGTCCATTCCGGACTCCCAGCCGTGCACGATCGCGACCAGCCCGCTCGCCCCCGGGGTGCGGTACTCGACCAGCCAGCGGTGCCAGGAGTACAGCGCGGGCCAGATCGAGCGAGCGAACCGCTCGGCGTCGGCGCGGTCCTGCGGCGAGGAGGCGCGGGCGATCTCCAGCATCCGCTGCACGGCGATCGCGTGCACCGGCGGCTGGCAGATCCCGGACGTGCGCACGTTCCGCGGCCCGTCGACCGCGGTGTCGGTGCCCCACCGGTCCGGACCGGGGAAGTAGGCGTCGTCGTCGGTGAAGACGATGTGCGGCACCATGCCGTTGCGCCACTGCGCCTTGAACAGGGTCTCCAGCTCGGCGACCGCGCGCGGCAGGTCCAGCCGCGCCAGGCCGATCGAGATGAACGCGGCGTCCCAGCTCCACATGTGCGGGTAGAGCCGCGGCGCCGCGGTGACCCCGGCGCCGGTGTCGTTGTCCCTCAGCACCCGGGCGGCCCGCGCCGCCAGGGTGGGCCTGGCGTAGCGGACCGGTCTACTGCCGCCGGCGGCTCCTTCCGGGGGTCGGCTGACGTCGACGGTCATCTACTTCGCCTCCAACAGGAGCTGGGTTTCCGGGTCATACCACCGGCACTGCTCCGGCGGCAGGCCCAGCTTCAGGGTCTGGCCGGGTTCGGCGCGGAAACTCGCCGGTGCCTGGACTTTCAGTACCTGCCCGCACAGCTCCGTGGTGAGCAGCGTCGAGGACCCCAGCGGCTCGAAGACCTGCACGTCGCCACGCAGGCCGTCCGATGCGGGTTCGACGGAGATCGACTCGGGCCGGATGCCGAGCCGCAACCGTTTGCCCTGGAACGTCTTCAGCGCGGCCGGGACCGGCAGGGTCTGGCCGCCGAAGTCGATCCGCGTGCCGTCCTCGCTGACGGTCCCGGTGAGGAAGTTCATCGGCGGGCTGCCCAGGAACCCGCCGACGAACTCGTCCGCCGGTTCGGTGTAGACGGCGACCGGGTCGCCGCACTGGGCGATGCGCCCCTCGCGCATGACGGCGACCCGGTCGCCCAGCGACAGCGCCTCGACCTGGTCGTGCGTCACGTACAGCGTGGTCACGCCGATCTCGTTGACCAGCTTCTTCAGCTCGGCGCGGAAGGACAGCCGCAGCAGCGCGTCCAGATTGGACAGCGGCTCGTCCATCAGCAGCACGTCGGCGTCCATCACGATCGCCCGCGCCACCGCCACGCGCTGCCGCTGACCGCCGGACAGCTTCGCCGGGTACCGGTCCAGGTAGGGCGTGAGCTGCAGCAGCTCCGCGGCCCACTCGACCTTCTTGCGCACCTCGTCCGCGGGCACTCCGTGCACGCGCAGGCCGAAGCCGATGTTGTCGGCGACCTTCTTGTTCGGGAACACCGCGTACGACTGGAACACCATGGACAGGTTGCGCCGCCGCGGTTCCAGGTAGGTGACGTCACGGCCGCCGATGACGATCTGGCCCGAGTCCGGCGTCTCCAGCCCGGCCACCATCCGCAGCAGCGTGGTCTTGCCGCAGCCGGACGGGCCGAGCAGGACCATGAACTCACCGTCGGCCACCTCGAGCGACACCTCGTCGGTGGCGCGCGCGGTGCCGCCCGGGTAGGTCTTCACGAGCTCGTGCAAGACGACCTCAGCCATGGCGCTCCCTCATCGCAGCGTGGTCCCCCACATGTTCACCAGGTACCGGCGCATCACGAAGATGAACACCAGCGCGGGCAGGATCAGCGCGAAGCCGCCGGCGAACCGGTAGGCCTGCGGCGCCTCCCCGAGCGAGGCCAGCACCTGGGCGGGCAGTGTCCGGTGCCCGAGCGTGATCACGGCGGCGCCGAGGATCTCGTTCCAGGACAACACGAACGTGAAGATCGACGACGCCGCCAGTCCGGGCAGCGCGAGCGGGAACACGACCCGGCGCGCCGCCTCGAACCGGCTGCAGCCGAACACGCGGGCGGCCTCTTCGACGTCGGTGGGCACCGAGACGAAGATGCTCGCGCTGATCAGCACGGTGGTCGGCATGGCGAGCGTGGTGTGCAGCAGCGTCACCGAGAACACCGTGTCGTAGACGCCGAAGTTCAGGAACATCGTCGCCAGCGGCACGGACAGCACCACGATCGGCAGCGCGCGGGCCAGCAGCATGAACACCTGGTAGGCGTCCTTGCCGCGGAACACCTGGCGCGCCAGCGCGTACCCGGCGGGCGCGCCGACCAGCAGCGACAGCACGACCGTGTAGACGCCGACGAGCAGCGAGTTGCCCAGCGCCGGGACGGTGCCGGTGGCCTGGATGAACGCCAGCAGCGTGTCGGCGGAGAAGGCGCTCGGGATCAGCGGCTTCGGGAACTCCAGCAGCGCCTGCGGCGAGGACACCGCGGCCAGCCCGATCAGGATCATCGGCACGACCATGAACAGGCTGATCAGCACGCACGCGACCTGGACGGCGATCGCGCGGCGACGACGACGGCGCAGCGGCGCCCGGTCGATCGGTGGCAGGGTCGTGGTCACCTGGCCGCCTCCCGCTGCCGCATGGTGCGCAGGTAGAACAGCGCCGTGGCGAGGGAGAGCGCCAGCACGACCAGCGCGGCCGCGCTGGCGACGGCCGGGTTCTGCAGGTTGACGTACCACTGGTAGGTCTCCCCGACCAGCAGCGGGAAGTCCCGCCCGGTCAGCGCCTGCGCGACCGCGAACGCCTGCAGCGCCAGGATCGTGCGCAGGATCAGCGCGACCTGCAGGCTCGGCTTGAGCTGCGGCAGCGTCACGTGCCACAACCGCTGCCACGCGGTCGCGCCGAACACCTGCGCGGCCTCGTCGAAGTCCTTCGGCACCATCTGGATGCCGGCCACCACGATGACGAACACCAGCGACGTGGCGCGCCAGATCTCGGCGATCACCACGGCCAGCAGCATGGTGGACGTGTTGGTGTAGGTCAGCCACTGCACGCCGGTGCCGGAGATCCCCCACGACACCAGCAGCGAGTTGAGGTAGCCGCGGCTGTCGAACACCGACAGCCACACCAGGCCGGCGGCCAGCTCGGACACCGCGAGCGGGATGGTCCACAGGTAGAAGTGGCCGGACAGGAACCTCGGCCGGGCCTGCACGAGCAGCGCCATCGCCACGGCCAGCACGAGCTGGACCGGCACCACGATGACGATCAGCAGCAGGGTGTTGCGCAGCGCTTTCAGGAAGTACGGGTCGCCGAAGAGCCGGTCCCACGCCGCGAGCGTGAACCCGGAGCCGTCGGTGAACGCCGAGATCAGCGCCTGGATCACCGGCCAGCCGAACAGGGCCAGCATGAACACGACCGACGGCGCGAGCAGCAGCCACGGCGAACCGGCCAGGCGACGCCTCTTCGGTGCTTCCAGGACGGCCACGGCCATCAGGCCACCTCGCAACGCTCGGCGGGCGGATCGGGCGCCCAGCACGGCACCTTCAGATCGTCGAACACCTTCTGCAACACCCGGGCCTGACTGTCCAAAGTCGACCGGATGTCCGCTCCGTCGAGGACGATCGCCTGGAAGGAGTCCTTGAACGCCTTGGTGACCTCGCCCTCGCGGGTGCCCAGGCCGACCGGCAGCAGGGACAGGATCGAGCCGGGCGCGTCCCGCTGGCGCTGCACCGCGCCGGCCTCCATCTGCAGGGCGGGCGGCAGGTCGGCGGGGATCGGCGCGTCCACCACCGGGAAGAACCCGTTCGACCGCAGCAGCCCGGTCTGCGCCTGCGGCGCCGACAGCGCCTGGATCACCTGCTCGGCCTGGCGGCGGTCGGTGCTGCCCTTGGGGATCGCGAGCCCGAGCACGACGGCCATGTAGCCCAGGCCGCGGGGGCCGCGCGGCGCGGGCAGCATGCGCCACCGCTGCGGCTGGCCGCCGGGTGCGGACACCAGGCGCGCGACGTGGTCCCAGCCGATCTTCGCCGCGCCCGCCTGCAGCGGCTCCTGCATGAAGTCGTAGGTGGTGCTGGACGGGCTGGTGTTGGCCCACAGCTCCTTGAGGTACTGCCACGCGGTGACGGCCTCCGGCGAGCGGAACGTGGTGATCTGGCCGCCGGTGAACGAGGGCAGCAGGTAGCCCTGCAGGAAGCGGTGGATCAGGCCCTTCGGCCCGCACGGCAGGCCCAGCATCGGCTGGTTGCCGTTGGCGCGGCGGGCGGCGATCGCCCAGTCCAGGAACTGGTCGTAGGTGAGGGTGTCCGGGTCCGCGCCCGGTGGCAGGTGGGCCAGGGCGTCCTCGTGCGCGGCGAGCACGAAGCTGGCCTGCGCCCACGGGACGTACCAGGACTGCTGGGTGCCGGCCTTGGCCAGCGCCAGGAACTCGTCCGGGATCCCGTGGCCGGCCGGCACGCCGGAGACGTCCTCCAGGTACTCGCCGGCGAGCGGGGCGAGGTCGCTGTGCGAGCCGCCGAGCAGGCCGACCTGGGTGCGCCCGGCGCCGACCTGGCTCTGCACCTGGCTGGCGAACGGGCCCTCCTCGATGGTGACGTAGCTCACCGATCCGGGGAAGGTCCCGGCCAGGAACGTCCGGAAGCGTTCGGCCTCGGCTACCGGCCGGAACTGCGTGGACAGGAAGACCATGCCGCCGCCGCCCGTGGTCGCGAATCCGACGCACCCGGCGGCCATGGAGGCGGCGCCGGCCAGGAAGACCCCCCGGAGGACGGTACGACGGGTGGGGCCGCTGCCGGTCAGGCTGGCCGCGCGCATTCAGTTCCACCCCGATGTCGCCGTCTACACTTCTGTCTGGTCATTGAACATAAGTCCTCGCGGGAGATCCTGTCAACATGCCCCCGGCACGCACCGGCTCGCCCACCTCGGCCGGCCACATCCTCGCGATCCTGCGCGACGAGGGACCGCTGACGCGGCAGCAGCTGCAGGACCGGACCGGCCTGTCCCGCGCGACCCTGGTCGAACGGCTCGACGTGCTGCAGCGGCTGAAGCTGCTGCGCCAGGTCGGGCACCGCGCGTCCAGCGGCGGGCGGCCCGCCGAGATGCTCGCCGCCGACGACGTGGGCCGGACCGCGCTGGTGGGCGACATCGGCCAGCGGCACGCGACGATCGCCGCGGTGGACCTGCGCGGCACCGTGTTCGGGCAGGTGCGTCGCCCGCTGCAGGCCGGGCACCGGCCGGCGGAGACGCTGTCGTTCCTGCTGGACGCCGGGCGCAGGCTGCTGGCCGAGGCCGGGCGCGCGGACAGCCTGTGCGCGTTCGGGCTGAGCGTGCCGGGGCAGATCGACCACGACACCGGGACGACGATCGCGCCACCGTCGATGTCGGAGTGGCGGGGGGTCCGGCTGCGCGACCCCTTCACCGACGCGCTGTCGGTGCCGGTGTTCCTGGAGAACGACGCGAACGCGCTGGCGTTCGGCGCGTACTGCGAGATGAACCGGCCGCGCGCGGCGCTGGTCGGGGTGAAGGTCGGCACCGGGATCGGCGCGGGGATGGTGATCTCCGGGCGGGTGCACCGCGGCGAGACCGGGTGCGCCGGCGAGGTGGGGCACATCCGCATCGAGGGTTCCGACCTGCGCTGCGACTGCGGGCGGCGGGGCTGCGTGTCGGCGATCGCCAGCGGCCAGGCGGTGATCCGCACGCTGCGGCCGACGGGGGTGCGCAGCGCGGAGGATGTGCTGCGCCGGGTGCGCGCCGGTCACCCCGAGGCGGTCCGCGTGACGCGCGAGGCGGGCCGGCTGGTGGGCACGGTGCTGGCGACCGTGGTGACGATCGTGAACCCGCGGTACGTGCGGGTCGGCGGGGCGATCGGGGTGCTGCCGCCGTTCCTGGAGGGACTGCGCGAGGTGGTGCTGGCCGGCGCGCACACCAGTTCACTGGACAGCCTCGACATCGGGCCCTGCACGCTCGGCGTCGACACCACGCTGACCGGCGTGGCGGGCCTCGTCGCGGACGAGGTCCTGGCCCCGGAGACGGTCGATGCGATGGCGGCGCTGTAGCCACCACCGCATCCTCGCCGGGGAAGTGCGGCTCCTAATCCGCCTTCCGCCGGAAGATCTTGCTGCCCAGCCAGACCACCGGGTCGTACCGGTGGTCCACCACGCGTTCCTTCATCGGGATCAGCGCGTTGTCGGTGATGTGGATGTTCTCCGGGCAGACCTCCGTGCAGCACTTCGTGATGTTGCAGTACCCGAGGCCGTGCTCGTCCTGGGCGGCGTGCCTGCGGTCGGCCACGTCGAGCGGGTGCATCTCCAGCTCGGCGATCCGCATCAGGAACCGCGGCCCGGCGAAGTTCTCCTTGTTCTCCTCGTGGTCGCGGATCACGTGGCAGGTGTTCTGGCACAGGAAGCACTCGATGCACTTGCGGAACTCCTGCGAGCGCTCCACGTCGACCTGCTTCATCCGGTACTCGCCCGGTTTCAGGTTCGCCGGCGGGGTGAACGCGGGGATCTCGCGCGCCTTCGTGTAGTTGTACGAGACATCGGTGACGAGGTCGCGGATCACCGGGAACGTCCGCATCGGCGTGACGGTGACGACCTCGTCCTCGGCGAAGACCGACATGCGCGTCATGCACAGCAGCCGCGGGCGGCCGTTGATCTCCGCCGAGCACGAGCCGCACTTGCCCGCCTTGCAGTTCCACCGCACCGCCAGGTCCGAGCACTGCGTGGCCTGCAGCCGGTGGATGATGTCGAGCACGACCTCACCCTCGTTGACCTCGACCGTGAAGTCCTGCAGCCCGCCGCTGTTCGCGTCGCCGCGCCACACCCGGAACGAAGCCTTGTAGCTCACGACTGCCTCCCCGGGTGGCCGGCCAGCTCTTCGTCGGTGTAGTACTTCTCCAGCTCGCTCAGCTCGAACAGCTCCAGCAGCTCGGGCCGCATCGGCTCCTGGTCCTTCGGCGTGACCGTGACCTCCAGCGCCAGTGGATCGTCCCCGGAGGCGCTGCACACCAGCAGCTTGTTGCGCCACCGGGAATCCATCTGCGGGTAGTCGTCCCGCGTGTGCCCGCCCCGGCTCTCGGTGCGCATCAGCGCGGCCCGCGCGACGCACTCGCTGACCAGCAGCATGTTGCGCAGGTCCACGGCCAGGTGCCAGCCCGGGTTGAACTGCCGGTGCCCCTCGACGGTGACGTTGCGGATGCGCTTCTTGATCTCGTCCAGCCTGGCCAGCGCCTGCTCGATCTCCTCGGCCTTGCGGATGATCCCGACCAGGTCGTTCATCGCCTGCTGCAGCTCGTTGTGCAGGGTGTACGGGTTCTCCTCGACACCCTCGGCGGGCGGGTCGAACGGCACCAGCGCGGTGCGGGCCGCCTTGTCGACATCGGACTGCGCGACCGCGGGACGGGTCTCCAGACCCTCCACATAGGACGCGGCGCCGAGACCCGCGCGACGGCCGAACACCAGCAGGTCCGACAGCGAGTTGCCACCCAGCCGGTTGGACCCGTGCATCCCGCCGGAGCACTCCCCCGCCGCGAACAACCCGCGCACGCCGGAGGCCGCGGTGTCCGGGTCGACCTCGATGCCGCCCATCACGTAGTGGCAGGTCGGGCCGACCTCCATCGGCTCGGCGGTGATGTCCACATCGGCCAGTTCCTTGAACTGGTGGTACATCGACGGCAGCCGCCTGCGGATCTCCTCCGGCGTCAGGCGGCTGGCGATGTCCAGGAACACGCCACCGTGCGGCGACCCGCGCCCCGCCTTGACCTCGGAGTTGATCGCCCGCGCCACCTCGTCGCGCGGCAGCAGGTCCGGCGTGCGGCGGTTGTTCTCCTGGTCGGTGTACCAGCGGTCGGCCTCCTCCTCGGAGTCGGCGTACTGGCCCTTGAACACGTCCGGCACGTAGTCGAACATGAACCGCTTGTCCTCGGAGTTCTTCAGCACCCCGCCGTCACCGCGCACGCCCTCGGTGACCAGGATGCCCTTCACGCTGGGCGGCCAGACCATGCCCGTCGGGTGGAACTGGACGAACTCCATGTTGATCAGGTCCGCCCCGGCGCGCAGCGCGAGCGCGTGCCCGTCGCCGGTGTACTCCCACGAGTTCGACGTGACCTTGAACGACTTGCCGATGCCGCCCGTCGCGAGCACCACGGCCGGCGTCTCGAACAGGATGAACCGGCCGCTCTCCCGCCAGTACCCGAACGCCCCGGCGATCCGGTCACCGTCCTTGAGCAGCTCGGTGATCGTGCACTCGGCGAAGACCTTCAGCTTGGCCTCGTAGTCGCCGAACTCGCGGAGGTCCTCCTGCTGCAGCGAGACGATCTTCTGCTGCATCGTGCGGATCAGCTCCAGCCCGGTGCGGTCGCCGACGTGCGCCAGCCGCGGGTAGGTGTGCCCGCCGAAGTTGCGCTGGCTGATCCGCCCGTCCGGGGTGCGGTCGAACAGGGCGCCGTAGGTCTCCAGCTCCCACACCCGGTCCGGCGCCTCCTTGGCGTGCAGCTCCGCCATGCGCCAGTTGTTGAGGAACTTGCCGCCGCGCATGGTGTCCCGGAAGTGCACCTGCCAGCTGTCCCGCTCGTTCGCGTTGCCCATCGCGGCGGCGCACCCGCCCTCGGCCATGACCGTGTGCGCCTTGCCGAACAGCGACTTGCACACCACCGCCACCGACAGCCCGCGCTGCCGCGCCTCGATCACCGCTCGCAGACCGGCGCCACCGGCGCCGATCACCACCACGTCATAACTGTGCCGCTCGACTTCCGCCATTGCCTGCCCACCTAGTCCTTGAAGTCCTTGTCAGTCCACGAAACGCAGATCGGGGATGGCGCCGCTGGCCACGAGCATCACGTAGAGGTCGGTGACCACGAGCGTCCCCAGGGTGATCCAGGCCAGCAGCATGTGCCGGTTGTTGAGCTTGGTGACCTGGGTCCAGAGCCAGTACCGCACCGGGTGGCGGGAGAAGTGCTTCAACCGCCCGCCGACCACGTGCCGGCACGAGTGGCAGGACAGGGTGTAGGCCCAGAGCATGATCACGTTGCCGAGCAGGACCAGGTTGCCCAGCCCGAAGCCGAACCCGCCGGTCTCGCCGTGGAACGCGACGATCGCGTCGTAGGTGTTGATCACCGAGATCAGCACCGCCACGTAGAAGAAGTAACGGTGGGCGTTCTGCAGGATCAGCGGCAGCCGGGTCTCCCCCGTGTAGCGGCCGTGCGGTTCGGCGACCGCGCACGCCGGCGGCGAGAACCACACCGACCGGTAGTAGGCCTTGCGGTAGTAGTAGCAGGTCAGGCGGAAGCCGAGCAGGAACGGCAGCGACAGGAACGCCAGCGGGATCCAGCCCGGCAGCTCGCCGAACGGCGTGCCGAAGTGGGCCGACCCCGGCACGCACGAGTCGCTCAGGCACGGCGAGTAGAACGGCGTCAGGTAGCCGTACTCCGGCACGTAGTAGGCGGTGCGGACGAACGAGCGGATGCCGGCGTAGATGACGAAGGCGGCCAGTCCGAGCGTGGTGAACAGCGGCGGGACCCACCACCGGTCGGTGCGCAGGGTCCGTGCGGTGATCCGGGCGCGCCCGCTAGCGGCGTCGGTAGCGGGAGCGCTCACCGCTGGTCACGGTGGTATCCGCCGACCCCTTCGTCGTCGGCCCCCTGCCAGAGGGCCGGGTCGTACGGGCCGTCGGGGATCTTCACGACGGCCGAGGGGTCCAGCGGCTTGGGCTGGACCGGGACGCTGGGCTGCTCCAGGTCGCTCGCGTCGATGTCCAGGCGGTCGACGTCGTTGGCCAGGCGGCGGACCGCGGAGGCGTCACCGTAGCGCGATCGCAGGGCACCGACGCACTGCTTGAGCTGGCCGATCGTGCGGCGGAGTTCGGCGAGTTCGGTGGTGGTCATGACTACCTCCGGGTCAGTTCGGCGGCGAGCCGGGGCTGCTACCGACTCTGCCGCTCCGCGTGCAATGTGACAAGTAGCACACCCTAGGTTGATGTTGTGATCGGGGTCACCTGAAACGATCTTCTTAATCGATTTTGACCCGGCCGATCCGCCAGCTACTGTGTCCACTGTCACGACCGTGCGACGCCAGCGAAGTCGTCAGCCGGACCAGCCGACGAGTTCCAGGTGGTTCTCCCGTGCACACACCCCGAACACCCGTCCACCCCGTCGTCGAGGAAGTCACCGAGCGCATCGCCGCGCGCAGTGCCGCCACCCGCAGCGCCTACCTGGCGCGCATGGCCGCCGCCCGCGCCGAGGGGCCCGCGCGCGCCGGACTCGCGTGCAGCAACCTCGCCCACGGCTTCGCCGCGTGCGGCGGTGAAGACCGCATCGCGCTGCGCGGGCTGCGCAAGCCCGGTATCGCGATCGTGTCCGCCTACAACGACCTGCTCTCCGCGCACCAGCCGCTGGACGAGTTCCCCGCGTGGATCAAGGACGCCGCCCGTGAAGCGGGCGGGGTCGCCCAGTTCGCCGGCGGCGTGCCCGCCATGTGCGACGGCATCACGCAGGGCCGCGCCGGGATGGAGCTGTCCCTGTTCAGCCGCGAGGTCATCGCGATGGCCACCGCGATCGCGCTGTCGCACGAGATGTTCGACGGCGCGCTGCTGCTCGGCGTGTGCGACAAGATCGTGCCCGGCCTGCTGATCGGCGCGCTGTCCTTCGGGCATCTGCCCGCCCTGCTGGTGCCCGCCGGGCCGATGACGTCGGGCCTGCCGAACAAGGAGAAGGCCCGCGTGCGGCAGCTCTACGCCGAGGGCCGGGCCACCCGCGAGGACCTGCTGGAGGCTGAGTCGGCGTCCTACCACTCGGCGGGCACCTGCACCTTCTACGGCACCGCGAACTCCAACCAGCTGGTCGTCGAGGTCATGGGCCTGCACCTGCCCGGCGCGAGCTTCGTGCACCCGGGCACGCCGCTGCGCCGCGCGCTCACCGAAGAGGCGGCGCGGCGGGTGGTCGCGTTGTCGCGGGCGGACGAGTACACGCCGCTGGCCGAGGTGATCAGCGAGCGTTCGGTGGTCAACGGCGTGGTGTCGCTGCTGGCCACCGGCGGGTCGACCAACCACACGATGCACCTGGTCGCCATCGCCGCGGCCGCCGGCATCGAGCTGACCTGGGACGACTTTTCCGACCTGTCGGCGGTGGTGCCGCTGCTGGCCAGCGTCTACCCGAACGGCAGCGCGGACATCAACCACTTCCACGCCGCGGGCGGGGTGCAGGTGCTCATCGGCTCGCTGCTCGACGCCGGGCTGCTGCACGAGGACGTCCGCACGGTGGCCGGGGACGGGCTGTCGCGGTACCGGTCGGAGCCGGTGCTGGACGGTGGCTCGCTGACCTGGCGGGAGGTGCCGGCGCGCAGCCTGGACGAGGACGTGCTGCGGCCGGTGAGCAACCCGTTCGCGGCCGACGGCGGGTTGCGGATGCTGTCCGGGAGCCTCGGGCGCGCGGTGATGAAGGTGTCGGCGGTCGCGCCCGAGCACCGGGTGGTGCGGGCGCCGGCGCGGGTCTTCACGTCGCAGGAGGCGTTCACCGCGGCGTTCCGGGCGGGTGAGCTGGACCGGGACGTCGTGGTGGTGATCCGCAACCAGGGGCCGCAGGCCAACGGGATGCCGGAGCTGCACGGCCTGACGCCCGCGCTCGGGGTACTGATGGACCGCGGGCACCGGGTCGCGCTGGTCACCGACGGCCGGATGTCCGGCGCGTCGGGCAAGATCCCGGCCGCGATCCAGGTGACGCCGGAGGCTGCCGCCGGCGGCCCGCTGGCGCGGGTCGCCGATGGAGACGAGGTGGTGGTCGACGCGGTCGCCGGGCGGCTGGACGTGCTGGTCGACGAGGAGTCGCTGGCCGCGCGGCCGTTGCGGGACGCGCCGCCGGATGAGGCATCCTGGGTCGGGACCGGCCGGGAGCTGTTCACCGCGCTGCGCCGCGCGGTCGGGCCGGCGGACCAGGGGGCCGGCGTGTTCGGGCCGATGACGCCGGGCCATTTCGGGGCTCCGGCGCGAGTGTGAGGAGAGACGTGAAGACAGGGCATGACGTGCTCGAGCTGTCGCCGGTGCTGCCGGTGGTCGTGGTGGACGACGCCGCGGACGCGGTGCCGCTGGCGAAGGCGCTGGTCGCGGGCGGGATCCGGGCGATCGAGCTGACGCTGCGCACGCCGGCCGGGCTGGCGGCGATCGAGCGCGTGGCGGCGGAGGTGCCGGACATCGTGGTCGGGGCGGGCACGGTGGTGACGCCGGAGCAGGCTCGCCAGGCGGCGGACGCGGGTTCGGCGTTCCTGGTGACGCCGGGCTGCACGGAGCGCCTGCTGGAGGCCGTGTCGGGGACGGGGTTGCCGTTCCTGCCCGGCGTGAGCACGGTCTCGGAGGCGATGCGCGTGGCCGAGCACGGGATCACGGCGCTGAAGTTCTTCCCGGCGGAGGCCAGCGGCGGCGTCGCGTACCTGAAGGCGCTGGCCGGGCCGCTGCCGCAGCTGCGGTTCTGCCCCACGGGCGGTATTTCCACGTCGAACGCGGGGTCCTACCTGGCACTGTCCACAGTGGGCTGCGTGGGCGGTTCCTGGCTGACACCCGCGGACGCCATCACGGCGGGCGACTTCGGGCGGGTCGAGCAGCTGGCCCGGGAGGCGGCCGCACTGCGCTGACCCGCGCCTGTCCCCGGGGTCCCGCCACCCGCGCTCGCAAAGCCGGGCAGCGGGGCCCCGGCGCCGCGGCCCGGCCACCGCGCGCCGCAAGCCGGGCAGCGGGGCCCCGGCACCGCGCGGCGAGACCGCCACCCGGCGTCGGCAACCGCTGGCTGCCCCGTCCGGCGCACCGCGAGCCGCCACGCGCCGCCTCTCGCCGGCACGGTGCAATCGCCGCCGGCCCTCGGGCCGCACAGCCCAACCGTCGCCGCCGACGGAAACCGCACGGCCGCCACCAGCGGCATCGCGCCGCCACCAAATCGGCACCGCACCGGCGCCTCCGGCGGCAGCCCACCGCCGCCACCGGCGGCAACCCACCGGCCCCACCGGCAGCCCACCGCAGCCAAGGCGGCACCACACCGCCGCCGCCAGCGGCATCGCGCCGCCGCCACCGGCGCGACCTCCCCGGCCACGCCGCCCGGCTCCGGTTGGGGGTCCGGCCCTCCGGGTACTAGCCTCACGGCACTCGTCTCCGAAACCTCCGAAATCCCCCGAAGGAGATCGCCGTGGGATGGGAGTGGGCCGCCGATCCGGGATACTGGGCGGCGCGGCTGCTGTTTCAGCGGGGGCTCGCCGCGATCTACCTCGTCGCCTTCCTCGCCGCGGCTCTGCAGTTCAAACCCCTGATCGGCGAGCGCGGCCTGCTGCCCGTGCCCCGGTTCACCCGGCGGGTGCCGTTCCGCCGCGCGCCCAGCCTCTTCCACTGGCGCTACTCGGACCGTCTGTTCGCGACCGTCGCCTGGGCCGGGGTCGTCATCTCGGCCGCGCTCCTGCTCGGGCTGTTCGACCACACCCCCGTGTGGGTGACCATGCTGGCGTGGCTGGTGCCGTGGCTGCTGTACCAGTCGATCGTCAACGTCGGCCAGATCTGGTACTCGTTCGGCTGGGAATCGCTGCTGCTCGAGGTCGGGTTCCTGGCGATCTTCCTCGGCCCGGCCGACTCCGCGCCACCCGTGCTCGTGCTGTGGCTGCTGCGCTGGGTGCTCTTCCGGCTCGAATTCGGCGCCGGGCTGATCAAGATGCGCGGCGACGCGTGCTGGCGCGACCTGACCTGCCTGTACCACCACCACGAGACCCAGCCGATGCCCGGCCCGCTCAGCTGGTACTTCCACCACCTGCCCAAACCGCTGCACAAGGTCGAGGCCGCGGCCAGCCACTTCACCCAGCTCGTGGTGCCGTTCGCCCTGTTCGCGCCGCAACCGGCCGCGAGCGCGGCCGCGCTGCTGATGATCCTCACCCAGCTGTGGCTGGTCGCCAGCGGGAACTTCTCGTGGCTGAACGTCCTCACGATCACCATCGCGGTGTCCGTTGTGGACAACATCCCGGTTCCGGTCCCGGAACTCGCCCGGCCGCCGGTGTGGCACCACGCGCTCGTGCTCGGCCTGACCGTGCTGGTCGTCGTGCTCAGCTACCGTCCCGCGCGGAACCTGGTGTCCCGCCGGCAGGTGATGAACACCAGCTTCGACCGGCTGCACCTGGTCAACACCTACGGCGCGTTCGGCAGCGTCACCAAGGTCCGGCACGAGATCGTCATCGAGGCGACGGACGATCCCGCGCCCGGCGCGGACACGGTGTGGCGCGAGTACGAGTTCAAGGGCAAGCCGGGCGACCCGCGACGGCGGCCACCGCAGTTCGCGCCCTACCACCTGCGGCTGGACTGGCTGATGTGGTTCGCCGCGCTGTCCACCCGCTACGCCGAATCGTGGCTGCCCGGCCTGGCGGAGAAGCTGCTCACGGCCGACCCGGACACGCTCAAGCTGTTGCGGCGCGACCCGTTCGACGGCAAGCGGCCGGCCTGCCTGCGGGCGCGGCTCTACCGGTACCGCTTCACGACACCGCGCGAGCGCGGGGAGACTGGGGCGTGGTGGGTGCGCGAACCGCGGGGCCGGGTGCTGCCGACCACGAAGATCGGGCCGCACGGCGCGGTGGTCGCCGTCGACTGAGGAGGACGGATGCACGCCGGCAGGCTCGCGGAGCTGCTCGGACGGTGGTCGAGCGGGAGCGAAGCGCTCTACCTGAAGCTGGCCGCGCGGCTGGAGGCCCTGATCGAGCGCGGTGAGATCCCCGCGGACGGGCGGCTGCCGACCGAGCGGGCGCTGGCGGCGGAACTCGCGGTCAGCCGCAACACCGCGGTCGCCGCCTACGACGTGCTGCGCGACCACGGGGTGGTCGAGCGGCGGCGCGGCAGCGGCACGTTCGTGCGGCGGCCGCCGCGGCCCGGGCGCGGGGTGATCGCCGAGTTCAACCCGATGTTCCTGCACCTGCTCGATCCCGTGCCGGACCTGATCGACCTCACCTGCGCCGCGCCGCCCCAGCCCGCGTGCCTGCCGGAGGTCGTCGCCGAGGCCGCGCTCGGCGACTTCGGGATCGGCTACCACCCGTCCGGCCTTCCCGCGTTGCGGCAGGCGATCGCCGGCTTCTACGCGGCGCAGGGGCTGCCGACCGACCCCGGGCAGATCGTGGTGACCTCCGGCGCGCAGCAGGCGATTTCGCTGCTGACGCAGCTGTTCCTGCGCCCCGGCGACGCGGTGGTGGTCGAGGAGCTGACGTACCCGGGGGCGCTGGACGCGTTCCGCGGGAGCGGGGCACGCGTCCTCGGGGTGCCGCTGACCGCCGAGGGCGTGTCGGTGCCGGGACTGGCCGAGGTCGTCGCCGGGGCGAAGCTCGTGTACCTGGTGCCGGCGTTCCAGAACCCGACGGGCTCGGTGCTGCCGTCGCACGCGGCGCGGCGGGTGGTGGCGCTGTGCGAATCGCACGGGGTGCCGCTGGTCGACGACCAGGTCCTCGCCGACCTCACGCTGGACGGCCCGCGTCCCGCGCCGCTGGCCCGTCACGGCGGCGGGGTGATCAGCGTGGGCTCGCTGAGCAAGCTGATCTGGGGCGGGGTGCGGATCGGCTGGGTCCGGGCCGATCCACGGACGGCGGCCGACCTGGCGCGGCTGAAGGCGGTCGCCGACCTCGGGACGGACGTCGTCGCGCAGGCGGTCGGAGTCGCGCTGTTCGCGCGGCTCGACCGGTTGCGGAAGGAACGGCAGTGCGAGCTGCGGGAGCGGCGGGACCAGGTGGTGCGGGACCTGCGTTCGGCGTTGCCGTCGTGGGAGTTCCGGACCCCGCCGGGCGGGCAGACGCTGTGGATCCGGCTGCCGGGGGTGGACTCGCGGCGGTTCGCGCAGTTCGCGTTGCGGTACGGCGTCGCGTTGCTGGAGGGCACCTCGCTGGCCGCGCACGAGTCCAGCAGCGAGCACATCAGGGTGCCGTTCACGCTGCCGCGAGAGGCGCTGTCCGAGGCGGTGCGGCGGTTGCGGCGGGCGTGGGAGGACTATCCGGGAGCCAATGGGGGCGAATTGGCTCTGTCGGGCGCGGCCGCGGCGGGCGATGGTGATGGGCATGCGACGTTTCCCGCCAAGCGCGATGACGAGCCTGCTGGACGAGACTCCCCGGTACCACCTGGGCGAGAGCACCTGCGGTGACCTGACGGTCGCCGACGTGGTCGACGTGGGCCGGCTGGCGAAGTTCCCGCTCGGCTACGGCACGTCCGCCGGCGACGAGGAACTGCGGACGCTGCTCGCCGCGCGGCTCGGGGTGGCCGCGGACGAGGTGCTGATCACGACGGGTGCGGGGACCGCGTTGTTCCTCGTCGGGCTGCTGACCGAGGGCGAGGTCGTGGTGGTGCAGCCGGGGTACCCGCCGATGGCCGGGCTGGCGCAGGGGCTCGCGGAGCGGGTGCGGACGGTGCGGCTGCGGTTCGAGGACGGGTACCGGCTGGATGTGGCGGCGCTGCGGGCGGCGCTGACGCCGCGGACGCGGCTGGTGATGCTGGCGACGCCGCAGAACCCGGCCGGCGTGGCGCTCACGCGGGACGAGATCGACGCGGTGCTGTCGGCGACGGCCGAGGTGTGCCCGGAAGCGATGGTGCTGGTCGACGAGACGTACCGGGAGGCGGCGTACGCGGAGATCGAGTCGTTCGCGACGGTGTCCCCGCGGGTGATCACGTCCGGGTCGTTCTCGAAGGCCCACGGGGCGCCCGGGTTGCGGATCGGATGGCTGACCGTGCGGGACGCCGCCTGGTACGAGGAGCTGCGCCGGGCGAAGTTCACGAGTGCCGTGGCGTGCGGCACGCTGGACGAGTTCCTGGCGCTGGAGTTGTTGCGGCGCGCGGACGAGGTGCTGGCCGGGAAGCGGGACCGGATGCGGGCCGGGCTCGCCGCGGTGTCGGACTGGGTCGCGGAGCAGGGCAGCCGGGTGTCCTGGATCCGCCCGGACGCGGGAGCTTTCTGTTGCGTGCGCGTGAATTCCGGCGCCGGAGAGTTCTACGAGCGGCTGGCGGCGGCCGGGGTGGCCATCGCCCCGGGAGACTGGTTCGGCGACGACCCGGCCATCTTCCGGCTCGGCTTCGCCCACGAACCGATCGAACGACTGCACGAGGCACTCGACCTGATGAGCGAGGCGCTACAGGCCTGACCGGAGAGCCAGGAAGGCGATGGCGCGCAGCAGTCCCGCGACCGGATACGGGGCGCGGAGGCCGAACAGGTGCGCGACGAGCCCCCCGGCGAGCGCCCCGAACGGCATCAGCCCCCAGCCCAGCATCCGGTAGACGCTGTTGACCCGGCCGAGGAGCTCGGCCGGGACGAGCTGCTGGCGGAGGCTGACGGTGACGACGCTCCAGAGCGTGGTGACGAAACCGTTGGCGGCCAGCAGGAGGGCCAGCACCAGCGCGTTCGGGCTCAGGCCGATCGCCACGTAGATCACCGCGTTCGCCGCCAAGGCGGTGCGCAGCGCGCGCCGGGCGGGGATGTCGAGCAGCCCGGCGAGCAGGCTGCCCACGGCGGCACCGGTGAGGAGCAGGCCGTAGGCGCGGGGGCCCAGGTGGAGCGTCTGCGTGGCGAGCAGGACGAGTGTCGCGTTGCCGAGCTGCGCGCAGAAGGTGTTGACGCCCAGCAGGACGGCGAGGGTGCGGAGCAGCTCGTGCCGGGCCAGCCAGCGCATTCCGCCGGTGATCGAGACGCTGGGTCGTTCGGCGGGTGCGTGGCGGGGCAGTGTGGCCAGGAGCGCGGCGGACACGCGAAGGTCACGGCGTCGAGGGTGAGCGGCAGGGCGGCGGAGACGGCGAACAAGAGGCTGCCCAGCGGTGGTCCGGCGAACTGCTGACCAGTCGTGGTGATCGCCTGCTGGTAGCCGTTCGCCTTCCGCAGCAACGGTTTCGCGACGAGGTCCGGCAGGACCGCCTGTGCCGCGTTGCCGAACAGGACCTCGCACGCACCCAGCCCGAAGGCGATGATCGCCAGCGCGGGCAGGGTCAAGGCGTGCGACGCGGCGAGGACGGCGGCGGCTCCGGCGAGCAACGCCTGCACCGTCTGGGTGCGCCGCATCAGGGTGGTCCGGTCGTGCCGGTCGACGAGCACACCGGCCGGGAGGGACAGCAGCAACCACGGCAGGTAGGTCGCCGCGGACAGGACCGCGATCAGCCGGGGATCGGGTGTGCGGGTGACGGCCAGCAGCGGGATCGCCGCGGTGAACACACCGTCGCCGAGGGCGTCGACGGCGGCGGCCCACCACAGCCGCCAGTAGGTCCCTGTCATGCGGCGAGGATCTTGGCTTCGGCGAACGGGCGACACCGTTGAGCGCTGCGCTACATACTCGGGTCATGCCACTGACG
Organism: Amycolatopsis ruanii; assembly: GCF_003385175.1. Taxonomy (NCBI): domain Bacteria; kingdom Bacillati; phylum Actinomycetota; class Actinomycetes; order Pseudonocardiales; family Pseudonocardiaceae; genus Amycolatopsis; species Amycolatopsis ruanii. Next base: position 29,860 of record NZ_PQHY01000050.1, on the reverse strand, counting down.
GTCGAACTCGGCGTGTCCGAGCTGGCGGCGACCCGGTTTTCGATCTCACCGCTGTCCGAGACGATCGCGGGGCTGCAGCAACTGGCGGGGCGCGTGCGGCGGGCGGTGAACCTGCGGTGGGTGCGCTGGGCGGAGGACGAACTCGCCCGTGCACCGCTCGATCTGCCGATGGTGTGGCCGCTGATCGCCGGTGACCGGGCGAGCTGGCCGTCGTTCCTCGTTCCGGCTCCGCCGGGCGTGGTCCCTTCGCTCGAAGACGATCTGGCGGCGGTGCGCCGGACCACGGCGGGCCAGGTGCGCGCGAGCCTGCGCCGCGTCTTCGGCGACGATCTTCCGGACGGCGCCGGGGCATTGGCCGCCCGTCCGCGAGCGGGTCTGGGCGTGCTCACGGAAGAGCTGCGCGCGGCGTATGTGCGGCTGATCGCGCCGCACTGGCCCCGGATCCGGGCCGTCCTGGAGGCCGACATCGCCTACCGGGCCCGGCAGCTGGCGACCGGCTGCGCGGCCGCGCTGTTCGGTGGCCTGCACCCGGACCTGCACTGGCGCGAGGGACGCCTCGTGATGGACGGCGCGGACCGGGTCGTCGAGCTGGGCCCGGGCGGTCTGGTGCTGATGCCCGTCGCGCTCGGCCCGGCGCACGTCATGATCAAGGGGCACACCACGACCCAGACGACGGTCCGCTACCCGGTGCGCGGGGCGGGAACGCTGTGGGCGGCGCGGCCACCGTCCGGAAGCGCGGTCCGGCTGCTCGGCCGGGCGCGCGCCGAGCTGCTGGAAGCGCTCCGCTCCCCGGCGACGACGACCGGTCTGGCGGGCACGCTCGCCGTGACTCCCAGCGCGGTGTCCCAGCACCTCCGCGTCCTGCGGGAGAACGGTCTCGTCGCGCGGGAGCGGTCCGGGCGCAGCGTCCTGTACGCGATCACGCCCCTCGGTGAGGCGTTGATCGATGTCGCCGGTGCACCAGAGGACCAGCGGTGACTGCGTGAGGTCGTCGTTTCGAACGGCCGCGAGATGCGCTTCTCGCGGGGGGCGAAGAGCATTGGCGAGGACGCACGAGAAGGGATCCGCGGCTCCCGGCGCAGCCAACGAGAAGACCCACCGCAGGCTGCCGTGCGCACGGAAACACCTCGCGCAACCGAAGCCGCGGCGCACCGAACGACAAAAGCCCACCGCAGGCAGGCTGCGGTAGGCTTTGCCACTCCAGGGTGGCACCGCACTGGCGGGCCGGGAGGTGGGTCTCAGTCCAGGGTCGCGTCGTCCAGGGGGGTTGTTTCGGCGCCGGCTTTGTGGAGTTCGTCGCGCACCACGGTGTACGCCAGGCCCTGCGGGTAGCCCTTGCGGGCGAGCGTGCCGAGCAGGCGGCGCGTCGCGGTTTGTTCGTCCAGCGTCGTCATCGAGCGCAGGCGTTTGCGCACCAGCTCGCGTGCCCGCTGCTCCTCCGACTCGCGGTCGATCTCGCCCGCCGCCTGGGCGGCCACCTCAGCGTCGACGCCCTTGCGCTTCAGCTCGGCGACCAGCGCGGTGCGCGCCAGGCCCTGGTAGGCGTGGCGCGACCGCACCCACTGCTCGGCGAACGCGGCGTCGTCGATCAGGCCGGCGTCGTCCAGCTTGCCGAGCAGCTGCTCGCGGATCTCGTCGTCGAAACCCTTGCGCCGCAACGCCTGCCGCAGCTCGTCCTTGGTGCGGGCGCGGACGGCCAGGAGGTCGAAGCAGACCTCCTTGGCCTTCTTCCACGCCTCGTCCCGGGACAGCTCCTTCGGGTCGAACCTGGGCATCGATCAGAAGTCGACCGGAGCGGGCTCGGCCGCCTCGGCGTCGACCTGCGGCCCGATGCCCAGCTTCTCCTTGATGCGCTTCTCGATCTCGTTGGCGATGTCCGGGTTGTCGCGCAGGAACTTCCGCGCGTTCTCCTTGCCCTGGCCGAGCTGGTCGCCCTCGTAGGTGTACCAGGCGCCGGACTTGCGCAGGATGCCCTGGTCGACACCCATGTCGATCAGCGAGCCCTCGCGGGACACGCCGACGCCGTACAGGATGTCGAACTCGGCCTGCTTGAACGGCGGCGCGACCTTGTTCTTCACGACCTTGACGCGCGTGCGGTTACCGACCGCCTCGCCGCTGTCCTTGAGCGTCTCGATGCGGCGCACGTCGAGCCGGACGGAGGCGTAGAACTTCAGCGCCTTGCCACCGGTGGTGGTCTCCGGCGAGCCGAACATGACGCCGACCTTCTCGCGCAGCTGGTTGATGAAGATCGCGGTGGTGCCGGAGTTGGACAGCGCACCGGTGATCTTCCGCAGCGCCTGGCTCATCAGCCGGGCCTGCAGACCGACGTGCGAGTCACCCATCTCGCCCTCGATCTCGGCGCGCGGCACCAGCGCGGCCACCGAGTCGATGACCAGGATGTCCAGCGCGCCGGAGCGGATCAGCATGTCCGCGATCTCCAGCGCCTGCTCACCGGTGTCCGGCTGGGACACCAGCAGCGCGTCGGTGTCCACGCCGAGCGCCTTGGCGTACTCCGGGTCGAGCGCGTGCTCGGCGTCGATGAACGCCGCGATCCCGCCCGCCTTCTGGGCGTTGGCCACCGCGTGCAGGGCGACGGTCGTCTTACCGGAGGACTCCGGGCCGTAGATCTCGATGACGCGGCCGCGCGGGAGCCCGCCGATGCCCAGTGCGATGTCGAGGGCGATGGCGCCGGTCGGGATCACGCCGATGGGCGGGCGGGTCTCCTCGCCCAGCCGCATGACGGAACCCTTGCCGTACTGCTTGTCGATCTGGGCCAGGGCGAGCTCGAGCGCCTTGTCCTTGTCGGGTGCTGCTGGCATGGAAATCCACCTCGTCGTCAGAGCCTGTGGGGCTGGTATTCGGGTTTGTGTTCGCTGTGGGCCCGAGACTACGGGCGGGGTCCGACAATTCCGGGCGCCGAGACGAGGCTGTGGATCGTTGACCCCGATGTGGACAACACAATAGCCGAACACGTGTTCGAGGCAAGAGCGACACACCCGGCCGCGTGGATTTTCCGGGAAGAGGTCAGCGGCGCTCCGGCGGCACGTCGAACTCGGCGCACACCGCCCGCCAGATCTCCTTCGCCGGGGTCCCCTCGGCCAGCGCCTGCTCGACGGTGCGGCCGCCCAGGCCGCTGAAGACGTGGTCCTTCGCCAGGATCTCCGCCCGGCCGGACCCGAACTCGTCGGCCATCAGCTGGCGGAACACGGTGATGCGCATCGAACCCAGGGTAGCGACCGGCGGGCCGGGTACCGTGACGGCATGACCTCCGCGCAGGAGATGCCGTCCTGGGGTCCGACCGTGATGGCGGTGGCCTCGGCCGCCGTGCTGATCGCCGCGCTCGTCGTGGCCCTGCGTGCGCTGTGGAACATGCGGAACCGGAGGTAGCTACTCCCCCGGCTGCACGTGCTGCTCGAAGTAGGTGGCCAGGTCACCGGCCGACAGCGGTGTCTGCCCGGTGCCCGCCTTCTGGTAGATCACGCCGGCCAGCGGGCGGTCGGCGACCGTGAACACCAGCACCGCCGCGGTCCGCGCGGAGGCCGCCGAGTAGCTGCCGTCCAGGCCGTTGCCCTTCCACGCGGCCCGCACCTGGTTGCCGCCGACCGCGCCGAGCAGCCGGTCGGTGTACTCCTTCACCTTGGCCGCCGACACGCCGTGCAGGTAGGTGACCTGCGCCCCGGCCAGCGCGGGCGCCGAGCAGGTGGTCAGCACGCCGATGTCGGCGTTCTCCGGCGGCGCGATGTCCCCGGCGCCCGCGCCCGGGGCGCACTGGCCGTCGGCGACGGTCCCGGCCAGCTGGCGCAGGCAGCCGGTGAAGCCCTCCGGATCGGCGGGGCCGGGCTGCCGGCACTCGGCGGCGCTGAACGTGGTCGCCGACGAGCTGGACGAGGGCCAGAACAGGTAGGTGGCGCCGGCGGCCAGCAGCACCACCACGGCCGCGGCGATGCCGGCGATGAGCTTCTTCCGGTCCTTCTTCGGCGGCGCGGCCGGGGGCAGGCTCGGGAAGTTCGACGGCGCCGGCTGGAACCCGGCCCGCGGGTACGGCGAAGCGCCCGGGTAACCGCCCGGCGGGGTGCCCGGCACGGTGGCGACCGGCGGCGGCGGGAACCCCGGCGGCGTCCCGGTGGCCGCGACCTGCCCCTCGACGTTCTGGGTGCGCATGCTGATGCCGTCGCGGGCCACGTGGTGCGCGCCCAGCGCGACCGCGGTCTCCGGCTGGTCCAGGCTGGTGGGCACGATGCCGAGCTTCTCCGCGATCATCGACCCGACCAGCGGCAGCCGGCTCGACCCGCCGACCAGGTAGATGCCGGCCAGCCGGTCCGGGGACAGCCCGGCCGCGGCGACCGTGCGGCCCAGCAGCTCGACGCTGCGCAGCAGCGCCGGGCGGACCAGCGCCTCCAGCTCGCCGCGCGTCACCAGGACGTCGCTGAACGGCTCGGGCATCGGCACCTCGGTCTGCGGCAGCCGGGACAGCGCCTCCTTCGCGGCCTTGACGTCCTCCTGCAGCGCGCGCCGGGTGCGCCGGTCGGCGGTGGACTCCGGGCGCAGCAGCCGCTGCCACCGCTGCGGGTCCGAGTGCGAGACCTCGCGGCCGACGTGCACCATCAGCGCCTGGTCGACGTCGAGGCCGCCGAGGTCGGGCAGGCCGTCCTCGGCCAGCACGGTGAACCCGTTCTGGGTGGCGCCGACGACGGCGACGTCGAAGGTGCCCGCGCCCAGGTCGTAGACCGCGAGCGCCTGGCCGGGCGCGGCCGCGCGGCCGGGGAAGGACGCGAAGTGCGCGGCCGCGGCGACCGGCTCGGGCACGAGCAGCAGCGGGCCGGTCAGGCCGGCCAGCCGGGCCGCGGACAGCAGCACGTTGCGCCGGGTCGGGCCCCACTGCGCCGGGTGGGTGAGGCGGACCTCGTCGGGCAGGTCGCCGCCGAGCTGGCGGGTGGTCTCGTCGAGCACGCGGCGCAGCACCGCGGCCAGCGCCTCGTTGACCGGCACGACGTCCTGGCCGAGCAGCAGCGTCTGCTCGTCGACGCGGCGCTTGGGGTTGGGCTCGAAGCGGGTGGGGTCCAGGCGGGCCCGGCGCTCGGCGTCCCGGCCGACGACGAGGGTGCCGCCCTCCTCGGCGAACACGGCCGAGGGCATGGTGGCGGAGCCGTCCACCTCGACCACGCGCGGCGGCCGCCCGTGCGCGGACAGCACCGCCACGGTGTTGGACGTACCGAGATCCACCGACAGGATGCGCACAGCTCTTCCCCTCACGATCCACCCAGGCCAGGACGTGATGCTGCCACGCGGCCCGGGACCACGCGTGCGGCACCCGCGAGAAATTGTCGTACCCCCCGGTCATGATGGATGCGTGACCGACGTGCTCGAGCTGTTCTCGCCCGCCACCCGCGACTGGTTCGCGGGTGCCTTCGCCGCGCCCACGCAGGCGCAGGAGGGCGCGTGGCGGGCGGCGCAGGCGGGCGAGCACGCGCTGGTCGTGGCGCCGACCGGCTCGGGCAAGACGCTGGCCGCGTTCCTGTGGGCGCTGGACCGGCTGGCGGTCGAACCACCGGCCGCCGAGGCCCAGCACCGCTGCCGGGTGCTCTACGTGTCGCCGCTGAAGGCGCTGGCGGTGGACGTGCAGCGCAACCTGCGGGCGCCGCTGGCCGGCATCAGGCAGGCCAGTCACCGGCTCGGGCGCACGCCGCCGGACATCACGGTGGGCATGCGCACCGGCGACACCTCACCGGCCGAGCGGCGGGCGTTCCTGAAGACCCCGCCGGACATCCTGGTGACCACGCCGGAGTCGCTGTTCCTCATCCTCACCTCGTCGGCGCGCGAGTCGCTGCGCGGCGTGCAGACGGTGATCCTGGACGAGGTGCACGCGGTGGCCGGCGGCAAGCGCGGCGCGCACCTGGCGCTGTCGCTGGAGCGGCTGGACGCGTTGCTGCCGAGGCCGGCGCAGCGGATCGGCCTGTCCGCGACGGTGCGCCCGATCGACGAGGTCGGCTCGTTCCTCACCGGCGGCCGTCCGGTGCGGGTGGTGCAGCCGAAGACGGCGAAGACGATCGAGGTGCGGGTCGAGGTCCCGGTCGAGGACATGGCGAACCTGGACGCGCCGGCGCCGGGCCCGCTGGAGCGGCTGGACGCGATGCTGCCCGCCGACGACGGCCCGCCGGACGAGCCGGCGGCGGTGCGCAGGCCGTCGATCTGGCCGTCGGTCGAGCAGCGGGTGCTGGAGCTGATCCGGCAGCACCGGTCCACCATCGTGTTCGCCAACTCGCGGCGGCTGGCCGAGCGGATGACGGCGCGGCTCAACGAGCTGGCCGCGGAGCAGACGGAGCTGTCGGCCGAGCAGCGGTTCCCGGCCGAGGCCATCGGCGAGTCCGGGCTCACCACGGGCGCCGAGGCGACGGTGGCGAAGGCGCACCACGGTTCGATGTCGCGCGAGCAGCGGACGCGCGTCGAGGAGGAGCTGAAGTCCGGGCTGCTGCCGTGCGTGGTCGCCACGTCGTCGCTGGAGCTGGGCATCGACATGGGCGCGGTCGACCTGGTCGTGCAGATCGAGGCGCCGCCGACGGTCGCGTCCGGGCTGCAGCGCGTCGGCCGGGCCGGGCACCACGTGGGCGCGGTGTCCACGGGGGTGATGTTCCCGAAGTTCCGGGGTGACCTGGTGTCGTGCGCGGTGGTGTCGGAGCGCATGACGGCGGGGGCGATCGAGGCGGTGCGCTACCCGCGCAACCCGCTCGACGTGCTGGCGCAGCACATCGTGTCGATGGTGGCGCTGGAGCCGTGGTCGGTGGAGGACCTGGCCGCCACGGTCCGCCGGGCCGCGCCGTTCACCGCGCTGCCGGACGACGCGTTGCTGGCGGTGCTGGACATGCTGGCCGGCCGGTATCCGAGCGAGGAGTTCGGCGAGCTGCGCCCGCGCATCACGTGGGACCGGGTGACGGGCGAGCTGCGCGGGCGGCCGGGGTCGCAGCGGCTCGCGGTCACCTCCGGCGGCACGATCCCCGACCGCGGGCTGTTCACGGTGATGACGCCGGGCGGCGACGGCAGCCCGGGCTCGCGGGTGGGCGAGCTCGACGAGGAGATGGTCTACGAGTCGCGGGTGGGCGACACGATCCTTCTGGGCACGTCGTCGTGGCGGATCACCGACATCACGCACGACCGGGTCATCGTGGTGCCAGCGCCGGGCGAGCCGGCGCGGATGCCGTTCTGGAAGGGCGACGCGCCGGGCCGGCCGCTCGAACTCGGCCGCGCGCTGGGCGCGTTCGTCCGTGAGCTGTCCAGTTCGGACGACGAGAAGGCACGCGAGCGGGCCCGCCAGGCGGGTCTGGACGAGCTGGCGTGCGACAACCTGCTGACGTACCTGACCGAGCAGCGCTCGGCGACGCGGCACGTGCCCAACGACCGCACGATCCTGCTCGAACGGTTCCGTGACGAGCTGGGCGACTGGCGGGTGGTGCTGCACTCGCCGTTCGGCGCGCAGGTCAACGCGCCGTGGGCGCTGGCGATCGCGGCGCGGCTGCGGGAACAGCGCGGGGTGGACGCGCAGGTGATGCACTCCGACGACGGGATCGTGCTGCGCCTGCCGGAGGCGCTGGACAGCGAGGGCGCCGAGGTCACGATCGGCACCGACGACGTGCTGATCGAGCCCGAGGAGGTCGAGCAGATCATCGTCGCCGAGGTCGGCGGCTCGGCGCTGTTCGCCGCGCGGTTCCGGGAGTGCGCGGCGCGGTCGCTGCTGCTGCCGCGGCGCGATCCGCGGCGGCGCACGCCGCTGTGGCAGCAGCGCCAGCGGGCCTCGCAGCTGTTGTCGGTGGCCGCGAAGTACGAGCGGTTCCCGGTGGTGCTGGAGGCGATGCGCGAGTGCCTGCAGGACGTCTACGACGTGGGCGGGCTGCGCGAGCTGATGGCCGACGTGCGGGCGCGGCGGGTGAAGGTCGCGGAGGTGGAGACGCCGTCACCGTCGCCGTTCGCGCGCAGCCTGATGTTCGGCTACGTCGGCATGTTCCTGTACGAGACGGACGCGCCGCTGGCCGAGCGCCGGGCGGCGGCGCTGTCGCTGGACTCCACGCTGCTCGCGGAACTGCTGGGCACCGAGGCGATCCGGGAGCTGCTCGACGCCGAGGTGGTCGACGAGGTCGAGCGGTCGTTGCAGCGGCTGGAGCCGGACCGGCACGCGCGCAACGCCGAGGAGACCGCGGACCTGCTGCGGTTCCTGGGTGATCTGTCCGACGCGGAGGCCGCCGCCCGGGGCGTGCGGCCGGAGTGGCTCGACGAACTGGTCGCGCAGCGGCGGGTGATCCGCGTGCGGATCGCGGGTGAGGACCGGAACCTGTCCATCGAGGACGCCGGCCGGGTACGGGACGCGCTCGGGGTGGCGCTGCCGATCGGCGTGCCGGAGGCGTTCACCGAACCGGTCGCCGATCCGCTCGGGGATCTGCTGGCCCGGTACGCCCGCGTGCGCGGACCGTTCTCCGCGCACCAGGCCGCGGACCGGTTCGGGCTCGGGCCCGCCGTGGTGACGGGCGTGCTCGACCGGCTCACCGCCGAGGGCCGCCTGGTGCGCGGCGAGCTGCGGCCGGTGGGGCACCCGGAGACCTCCGGGGCGGGCACCGAGTACTGCGACGCGGCGGTGCTGCGGCGGTTGCGGTGGGCGTCGCTGGCGCGGCTGCGGGCCGAGGTCGAGCCCGTGGAGCCCGCGGCGCTGGGCCGGTTCCTGCCGTCCTGGCACGGCATCGGGGCGCGGATGCGGGCCGCGCCGAGCGTCGACGACGTGTTGTCGGTGGTCGAGCAGCTCGCGGGCGCGCCGCTGCCGGCGAGCGCGCTGGAGTCGCTGATCCTGCCGAGCCGCCTGCCCGGGTACTACCCGGCGCTGATGGACGAGCTGATGACCGCGGGCGAGGTCGTGTGGTGCGGCGCCGGCGCGCTGGCCGGTGGCGACGGGTGGGTGTCGCTGGCGCCCGCGGACGTGGCCGACCTGCTGCTGCCCGAGGCCGACGAGGAGGCGCCGACCAGCCCGTTGCACGAGGCGATCCGCTCCGCGCTGGAGGGCGGCGCGTTGTTCTTCCGGCAGCTGGTCGACCGGGTGACGCCGCTGCTGGACAGCGCGCCGAACGACGCGGACGTGGTGGGCGCGCTGTGGGACCTGGTGTGGGCCGGCTCGGTCACCGGCGACACGCTGGCCCCGCTGCGGGCGCTGGTGTCGGGCAAGGGCGCGGCGCACAAACCGCGTCCGGCGGCGCCGCGCAGCCGGTACGGGCGGATGCGGGCGGGCCGTCCGGCGATGCCGTCGCGCACCGGGCCGCCGACGGTGGCGGGGCGGTTGCCGCTGGCGCCGCTGCGTGAGTCCGACCCGACGCGGCGCACGCACGCGCGGACGGAGGCGTTCCTGGAGCGGCACGGTGTGCTGACGCGGGGCGCGCTGGAGACCGAGCGGGTCACCGGCGGGTTCTCCGGGATCTACAAGGTGCTGCGGGCGATGGAGGACTCGGGGCAGGTGATCCGCGGCTACGTCGTGGAGGGCCTGGGTGCCGCGCAGTTCGCGGCACGCGGTGCGGTGGACCGGCTGCGGGCGTTGTCCGATCCGGGCGGGTCCCGGCGGCCGGACGCCATGACCGACGCGGTGGTGCTCGCGGCGACGGACCCGGCCCAGCCGTACGGCGCGGCGCTGTCCTGGCCGGCCGCGCTGGGTGACACCAAGCACCGTCCGGCGCGCAAGGCCGGGGCGCTGGTGGTGCTGGTCAACGGGGTGCCGGCGCTGTACGTCGAACGGGGCGGGCGGTCGCTGCTGTCGTTCACCGAGGACGAGCCGACGCTGAAGGCCGCCGCGCACGCCCTGTCCCGCGCGGTGCGGGAGGGCTGGCTGGGGCAGCTGGCCGTCCAGCGCGCCGACGGCGAGCAGGCGCTCACCTCGGCGCTGGCCGACGTGCTCCGGGACGCCGGGTTCCGCGCGACGCCGAAGGGACTGCGACTACGAGCCTGAGATCACTCGACCCTCCGTTGGCTCACTCCGGGCGAACACGATTTACTTTTCGTGACCCGATCGAGTGAGAGGACGACCTGATGGCGTTGCGGGAGCTGCGGTACTTCGGCGACCCGGTGCTCAAGACGGTCTGCGAGCCCGTGACCAAGTTCGACAAGGGGGTCGAGCAGCTGGTGACCGACCTGCTCGACACGGTGCGGCCGGCCGGGCGCGCCGGGCTGGCGGCGCCGCAGATCGGGGTGAGCCTGCGGGTGTTCAGCTACGAGGTGGACAACCTGTTCGGGTACGTGATCAACCCGGAGATCGTCGAGCTGTCCGAGGAGACGCACGAGATCAACGAGGGCTGCCTGTCCGTGCCGGAGCTGTGGTTCCCGACCCGCCGGGCGAAGCGCGCGGTCGTGAAGGGGGTCGACCTGCGCAACGAGCCGGTCACCGTGGAGGGCGAGGGCGTGCTGGCGCAGTGCCTCCAGCACGAAACCGACCACCTCGACGGAACGCTCTACCTGGACCGGCTGGAGAAGGACCGGAAGCGGGAGGCGCTGAAGCAGGCGCGGGACAAGGACTGGTTCTGGAGCCGCTGACGCCACCCCGACCCCGGCGGAGCCGAGCCGACGCAGCACCGCGGCCTGGCCACCACCCCGGCAAGGCCCGAACCGACGCGGCATCAGCAGGCACCACCCCGGCGAAGCCGAGCGACCCGGCACCACGGCCATGACCGGCGGGCTGCGCCCAGCAGCCATACCCCGGCGCCGATCCCGGCGAAGTCGCGCTGACCAGCACCAGCAGTCCTGCCCCGGAGGGGGCAGTGGCCACCCCGGCTCCCGAACGGCACGGTTGGACGGCCGCCACCGGCGGCACACCTCAGCGCCGTGTGCCGTGGAGCGCCGCACAGCGTTTCCCACCATGGGCGACGCTTGAATGCCGCGTGCGCGAGGGCGGCCGAAGCTACACCTCACCCAGCACGCGGGCCCCCGCCGCCGCCAGGCCGATCCGCAACAGCCCCTCCTCCTCCGGGGGCTCCGGCGCCAGCCCCGCCCGCTGGGCGGTGCGGTAGATCCCGTCCCGGCCCGGCAGTGACACCGCCACCAGGCGCCGGCATCCCCGCGCCGTGGCGATCTCCGCCAGGCGCTTCATCAGCGCGGTGCCCACGCCGTTGCCTTGCCAGGCGTCCTCGACCAGCAGCGAGACCTCGGCGATCTCGCCCGTCGCGCCCGGGATGAGCTGTCCCACGCCGACCACCTCGCGTCCGCACACCGCCAGCAGGCTCAGGCCCCGCGGCGGCACCAGCAGGCGGTGCAGCCACCGGCGCGGCATCGTGCGCATCCCGGTGTGGTAGCGCGCGAAGAGCGTCGTCATCGAGCACCGGGCGTGCATCGCGGACACCGCCTCCGCGTCGCCGGGCTTGCCTTCGCGCAGCACGATCGCCGCGCCATCCGCGCAGGTCAGCGCCAGCGGGCTGGTCACGTTGCGCCGGGCGCGGTCCAGCAGCCCCAGCAACGCCTCCGCGCGGGCCAGTTCCAGCTGCACGAACGGCGCCCACCGCCGCCGCGCCACCAGCGCCGTCTCCCCGTCCACCGCGAACACCACGCGATGACCGCCCTCGACGCGGGCCGGGTTCGCCTCGGCCAGCGGGACGACCGTGACCAGGTCCGCGGCCAGCACCTCGCGCAGCACCTCGGCCCGGCGGGACGGATCGTCGACCGCCCGGCCGGCCGCGGTGAGCGTCGCGGCGGAGGCGTCCACCAGCTCACGCACGTCGGCGTCCGTGATGGACGCGCACTCGCAGCCCTCGGCCCCGATCGCCGTGACCAGCTGCTCCTTGGTCAGCCCCGTCGCGGGCCGGATCACCACCTCGTCGAGCACGCCGCCGGGCACCGGCAGCACGGTCAGGCCGAGGATGTTGCACTCCAGGTCGGCCATCCGGATGGCGATGCGCGCCAGCATGCCCGGGTGGTCGTCCATCCGGATGCGGACGCGCCAGATCACCGAGCCGTCCGCCTCGGCCATCACCGGCCGCGGCACCGTCTGCGCTCTTCGCGTGCGAATCTCCATCGGGTAACGATCGCGCGCGGTTGTTGCCGGCCGTGGGCGCGGGTGTTTCGCCCTTGTCAGGGTGCCGCGCCGGAAGGCAACGGCGCCGAAACACTCAGCGCGGCGACAACACGCAGAACTCGTTGCCCTCGGGATCGGTCAGGACCTCCCAGGTGACCTCGCCCTGCCCGAGGTCGATCCGCCGCGCGCCGAGCCCGCACAACCGGTCCGCTTCGACGGCCGTGTCGCCGTCCGCGAACGGGGCCACGTCCAGGTGCAGCCGGTTCTTGTGGTCCTTGGGCTCGTCGCTGCGCAGGAACTCCAGCCACGGCCCGCGCCCGGTCGGCGCGCGCAGCCCGACGATCTCCGGCTCCTGGCTGGCGATCCGCCACCCGGTGGCGTCCGCCCAGAACCCCGCCAGCGCCAGCGGATCCCGGGCGTCCACGACGACCGCCGCGACGGCCTCCGTCGTGGTGTAGCCGGGCCGCGGTTCGAGCACGCAGAACTCGTTGCCCTCCGGGTCGGCCAGCACCACCCAGGGCACCTCGCCCTGCCCGATGTCGATCCGCCGCGCGCCCAGGGCCAGCGCCCGGTCCACCTTCGCCGCCTGGTCCTCCGGTGAGGCGCTGGGCAGGTCCAGGTGCACCCGGTTCTTCACCGCCGGGTCCTTCGCCTCGGGGACCGTGACGAAGACGAGGTCGATGCCGTCCGCGGGCGCCTCGACGGCGACCTCCTCGTCGTCTTCGAAGGTGATCGGCCAGCCCAGCAGTTCCGACCAGAACTCCGCCAGCTGCCTGCGCCGGTTCGCGTCGATCACGAGACTGTCCAGTCGCGTCGCCATGACGGCGACGATATCCGGCAACGCTTCCCCACGCCCGGATTTATTTCGTCGCCAGCCGCAGCAACGCCCAGAACTGGCCGATCGGATCGTCGCTGCGCTCCCAGGTCACCGATCCGTGCCCGAGCCGGCCCCACAGCCACTGGTAGACCGCCATCGGCGAGCCGGTGACGATCCCGTCGGCCCGTTCGGCGTCGGCGTCGGAACAGCGCCACGCGACCGTCTCGCCGGGCCCGGCGCGGGCGATCCAGTTGTGGCCGCCGGTGCGGATGGCGACCGTCCCGGTGGACGTGCCGGACAGCCCGAGCATCGGCAGCCGCTGCCCGAACCACAGCGCCAGGACCTCGTCCACGCCGTCGATGGCCACGTCGTCGCCGACCTCGGCCACGATCACGTCCGCGGCGTTCTGGACGTCGATCCGGTGCACGGTGGTCTCGTGCGCCATGCGGCGGCACCAGAACCCGTACGTGCGGTCCGCCGGCCACCAGCTGGCCGCGTACTCGGCCGGATCGTGCGAGGTCAGCTCGCGGTGCAGCGCCGCGAGCCCCTCCCGCAGGTACTCCTCGCCGCTCTGGCCGTCCGCCGGGTTCTCCTGCCAGACCCGGGGGCGCCTGCCCTCGGTCATCCAGCCGGTGGCGACCCGGTAGACGCCGCCGACGTGCCGGACCACCTCGCCGATCGTGAGACCGGGCGTGGTGGGCACCGGCGTGTCCGGCGCCGCTTCCCGCGCCGTCGCGGTGAGCAGCTCGGCCTCGGCGCCCAGTACGTCCAGCAGGCGGTCGTGGCCGACGAGTGCTTGCCCGCTCATCGCCGCCGGGGTGCCTTCCCCAGGGCAGGCGGCGCGTCGCACTGCCGCGCCCGGCCCGGCCTGGTCACCGGCTCCCGCCCGTGCACGAGGTTGCGAGCCAGCTCGACGAACGACGCGGCCTGGCGCAGCAACTCCTCCGCCCGTTCGGCGGTGACGCGACGGGTGTTGCCGGCCTGGGCGGCGGCGCGGGCGGCCGAGTGCGCGGCGAAGTACGCCGTCCAGTCGGTCAGCTCGGGTGCCGCCGTCTCGAGCAGCACCCACACGCTGGCCGGGCGGGCCCGGCCGCGGTGCGGACGGCCGCGCGCGGCGAGCACCGCGGCGCCCGCGCGGAGCGCGGCCAGGTAGGCCGCGATGAACTTGGGTGCCGGCTGGGCGGCGTGCCGGGCTTCGGCGATGCCCCGCCGGGCGTCGGCGAGCAGGGCCGTGGCGGCGGGGGCCGCCGGCGGACGGACCGGTAGCGGCAGCGCCGGCTGCCTCTCCTCGGCGTGGGATGCGACGGCAATGGACATTGCCCCTCCCTTGCGGACAACGTGCGGTGGCGGCCACCCGGTGCCGAAACGCTTCCCCCGTTCCGGCACCGGGTGTCCTGACCGGCGAGCGCTCACCGGATGTCGAACTCTTGTTCGATCGACTTCCAGAGTAGCTTCGAACACCTGTTCGTTCAAGTCCTCGAATGACGTGGTGTGCCGCACTCGACCGCGTTCGATCACACGATCGGGGAATGCCGAATCTCCGCCGGAACCGCACCGGGTGACGCGGCGACCTGCAGGACGTCACGCCGGGCCGGTCCGCCCCCAGCCCACCTGCCCGGTGTCACTCGCCCCGGCGGCGGAACTTCTCCGCGGCTCCGGACGACCTTGACCCGGGGGCCTCCCCACACCCGATTCCCCACGGAAGGTGCGTCCATGCTGCTGCGGCGTCTGTCCGTCCTGGCCGGTGCGCTGATCACCGCTCTCCTGGTCGCCGCGCCGGCCGCGCTGGCCCACACCACGTTGCAGAGCAGCGACCCGGCCGAAGGCGCGGCGCTGTCCGCCGCGCCGAGCCAGGTGAGCCTCAAGTTCGGCGGCTCGTTCACCCTGCCCGCCGAGCCGATCCGGATCACCGGCCCCGAAGGTGCGCAGTGGACGGTCGGCCCGGCGACGGTGACCGACCGGACCCTCACCGCGCCGGTCCAGCCGTCCGGTCCGGCCGGGGCCTACGTGCTCACCTGGTCGATCGTCGCGGCCGACGGCGACCCGATCACCGGCCGGATCAACTTCTCGCTCACCGCGCCGGCCTCCACACCGTCGCCCTCGGCGGCACCGTCGTCGGCGCCGGTTCCCCCGGCGACCCAGGCCCCGCAGGCCGCCGAGCCGTCCGGCGGCGGGTTCCCGGTGTGGGCCTGGGTCGTCATCGCGGTGGTCGTGGCCGCCGCCATAGCCGGCACCGTCGCGGTCATCGTCCGGGGGCGGCGCTCCGCGAGCTGAGGGCGGTGTCGATGACCTCCCGGCTGTCCGCCAGCAGTGCCTGCGCCGCGGTGCGTCCCGTCGCGGCCAGGTACGCGTCGACCAGCCGGTTGCCGACGGCGTAACCGGCGCCGGTGGGCAGCCCGACCGGGGTGGCGCCGTACCGGATCGCGTGGGCGTCGCCGTGCACCCACGCGGTGAAGTTCTGCATCCCGGTCACCTCCAGGCCGGACACGACCTTGTCGAACACCGCGTCGTCGTGCAGGTGCGGCACGCCGACGCGGGCGTAGCCGAGCTCGTCGCCGTACAGCTGGCGCGCGAACGCGTCCGCCAGCCCCTCGGACACCACCTGCTCCCCCACCGTGACCGTCGCCGGGTTCCACACGACACCGCCGCGGGAGTAACGGAGGTTGTGGTTCAGCTCGTGGACCGCCGTCGCCTCCAGCCGCGCCAGGTTCTCCGGGTACGGCCAGAAGTTCAGGAAGATGTAGCCGGACACGCTGCCGTTGGCCGTCATGCCCAGGCTCGGGCCCAGGAAGTGCTCGTCCCCGGGATCGCCGAGAACGATGAGCACGGTGAGGTCGGGCACCGTGATGTCCGGGGTCGCGTCCAGCTGCACGGCGACCGCGTCGTGCAGCGCCCGCTCGATCCGGCCCCACGCGTCGGCCTCGCGCAACGCCTCCAGCGCCTCCAGGCACCGGTCCTCGTCGCGGTCGATCGGGAAGCCCGAGCCCATGCGGTGCATGGCGACGAGGTCGACCTCGCCCGGGAAGTAGCGGTACATGCCCGCCGCGGGCCGCAGCATCGCGTCGAGCAGCGCGGGCCGCTCCACTCGCGGGGCGCGCAGGATCCGCCGCATGGCGGGGTAGGTGTCCAGAACCGTGATCGTCATACGCGGGACGCTAAAGTCTCCCGCCACTGGAGACTCAAACCGATTTCCTACAGCATCGGCACGAGCATCGCCGCCATGCCGGCACCCATCACCGCCCGGGTGGCTCCGGCCCCGCCGCGGATCACGCGCCAGCCGGACACGGCGGTGTCGGCGGCGAAGTAGACCACCAGGCCGGCCATCACGGCGGGCAGCAGGAACCCGGCGGACGCGGCGGAGTGCCCGCCGTGGTCACCGCTCGTCGCGGGCGCGCCGTCCATGGCGCTGACCATCGCGAGCATCGCGACCGCACCCAGCAGGTGGTGCGTCGCCGCCGAACGCCACCGGGGCACGCCGGGCGCGGCGCGGAACAACGTCGCCGCGAACCACGCCGCCATCGCCACGAACACGACCTGCCACGCGAGCGCCGGAACCGAATTGCCCCACGGCACGGACATCAGCGCCATCGCCACGGCCATCACCGCGTGCGCGAGCGCGGATTCCCGGTCACCGGTCACCCCGTCGCGGCAGGCCGCCCACGACCGGGCGCCGGGCGCGAGCACCTGGGCCAGCGCGCCGATCGCGAGCACCGTGAACAGGCCGGCCAGCGACCAGCCGAGCCACGCCGGGGAGGAGAACATCGGCACACGATATCGTTGGCGGGCAAGGAAAAGCAGGTTCGCCGGGTGGGCGTGAAAAGACCCACGCCCGGGAACTCCGGGCCCGCCGCGGACGACTGACCGGGGATACGCGTCGCCGCCCGTCGCGGCGCGTGATCTCATATCGGTATGAGCAGCCTGGACCATCCGGCGGTCGCCAAGGTCGCTGCCGCGCTCGCCGAGGCGGGCAGGCACGACGCCGCTGCCGGCATCCGCATCCTGCCGGCCGAGGTGCGCACGGCCGCGCAGGCCGCCGAGGCCCTCGGAGTCGAGGTGGGCGCGATCGCGAACAGCCTCGTCTTCCGCGCGGTGTTCGCCGACCGGACCGCCCCGCTGCTGTCGCTGACCTCGGGCGCCCACCGCGCCAACACCGCAACCCTGGCCGCGCTGATCGGCGCCGAGTCGGTCGAGAAGGCGGATCCGGCGTTCGTGCGGGAGCACACCGGCCAGGCCATCGGCGGCGTCGCCCCGCTCGGGCACCCGGCGCCGGTGCTCACCCTCGTCGACACCGCGTTGCGGGCCTACGACACCGTGTGGGCGGCGGCCGGGCACGCGAAGTCGGTCTTCCCGACCACGTTCGCCGACCTCGTGGCCGTGACCGGCGGACAGCCCGCGGACGTGGCGTCATGACCACGTCCCTGCACTACGCGCGGCTGTCCGCCGACGACTTCCGCGCCCGGTTGCGGGAGGCGCTGGCGATCTACGTCGAGGCGATGCGCTACCCGCCGGGCACGGCCGAGCAGCGCGCCCCGATGTGGCTGACGCACGCGCTGCGCGAGGGCTGGCGCTGCATCGCCGCGCTCGACGCCGAGGGCACGATGCTCGGCATCGCCTACGGCTACCGGGGCGCGCCCGGCCAGTGGTGGCACGAGCAGGTGCGGCGCGGGCTGACCTCGGCCGGCGGCGAGCAGCTCGCGCAGCGGTGGCTGGCCGACTACTTCGAGCTGACCGAGATCCACGTCCGCCCCGCGAGCCAGGCCCGCGGGATCGGTGAGGACCTGCTGCGCCGCCTGCTCGACGGCGTGCCCAACCGGCACGTGCTGCTGTCGACGCCGGAGGGGCCGAGCCGGGCGTGGAAACTGTACCGGCGCATGGGGTTCGTCGACGCGCTGCGCGACTACCACTTCGCCGGTGATCCACGCCCGTTCGCCATCCTCGGCCGCGCCCTGCCCCTGGAGCCTCAGGACCGCAGGTAACCGACCAGCAGTCCGGCGGCCAGCAGCCCGGCGCCGCACCAGCCCTGGATGCCGAGGTCCTCGTGCAGGACGACGGCGGACAGGATCGCCGCGGTGAGCGGTTCCAGCAGCGTCGCCAGCGCGGCGATCACCGGCCGCGCGGCACCGAGGACGCGGAAGTACAGCACGTAGCCGAGCCCGGTGGGCACGACGCCGAAGTACACCGCGACCGCCAGCACGTCGAGCCGCAGCGGCAGCGCCATCCCGAGGACCAGCCCGGCGGGCAGCAGCAGCAAGCCGCCGGTGAGCAGGCCGAACGCGGTGGTGCGCTGGTAGTCCAGGCCCGCGACGGGACGGCGCAGTGCCAGGGCCAGCACGCTGAACACGGCGCCGGCGGCCAGCGCGAACGCCACGCCGCCGAGCAGCCGCCAGCCGCCCTGCCCGGGCGTGGCGGACAGCAGCGCCAGCCCGGCCAGCCCGAGGGCGACCGACACCAGGGTCAGCGGACCGGGCAGCTGCCGGGCCCGCACGGCCGTGGCGGCGGTGACGAACACCGGCACGCTGCCGATGGTCACCATGGTCGCGGTGCCGACCGAGGTCAGCGTGACCGCCGCGAAGTAGGAGGCCTGGAACGAGCCGAGGAGCCCGCCGGCCAGGGCGATCCGGCGGACCACCGGCTTGGTCCAGACCATTCCGCGCAGGTTCCGGGTGACCCACAGGAACAGCACGAGCGCGGCGCCGCCGATCAGCAACCGGTACGTGGCAACGGAAATCGGGGACAGGCCACCGCGGGTGGCGAGCAGGGACCCGGACAGGCCACCGGTGCCCCACAGCACCCCGGCGACCAGCAAGGTGAACGACGAACGAGCGCGCACGGGCGCGTCGACGGAAACGGACATGAAGGATTCGCTCCAGCGTCTGATGTGGACAGTGCCGCGGACGCGGGGCGATGCGGCACCACGGAACCCGTGGTGCTTGGTGAAGCCGCAAGTGTGCGGCGTGCAGCGACCGCCCCGCTAGGCCGGGGGCGGCGGCGTGACCAGGAAGACCCGGTGCATCAGCACATCCTTCAGTCGTTGTTCATAAGCGGCGGAGCCGCTTGCGGTGGGCTGTCAACCGGCACCGCCGCGGGTTCTGAGGTGGCTCCTCGCGAGGACAGCGCCGACGTGGTGAATGGGCATTCATGAGGAGGCGATCCCACAGCGAGGGGCCGCCTCAGGTTCTGCTACCCGCACCGCCACGCAAGCCAAAGTAAAACTCCCCTAGTCGAGTTCGGCGAGTTGTTCGCGCAAGGTGTCCAGGCCCATGCCGCCCAGGCGGAGGGCCTTCGTGTGGAAGTCCTTGAGGTCGAAGGCGTCGCCCTGGCGCTTGCGCGCGTCCTCGCGCGCCTCGATCCACAGGCGCTCCCCCAGCTTGTACGCCGGGGCCTGGCCGGGCCACCCGAGGTAGCGGTCGATCTCGTCGCGCACCAGCGGCTCGTCGGTGATCGTGCGGGTCAGCATGAACTCCAGGCCGAGGGCGGGCGTCCACCGCTCGCCCTCGTGGAACCCGGTGCCGGACGGGATCTCCAGCTCCAGGTGCATGCCGAAGTCGACGATCACGCGTGCGGCGCGGAACAGCTGCTCGGACAACATGCCCAGCAGGTCGCCGTCGTCGGCGAGGTAGCCCAGGTCCTGCATCAGCCGCTCGGCGTAGAGCGCCCAGCCCTCGCCGTGGCCGGAGGTGAACGCCAGCAGCCGCTGGAACCGGTTGAGCGACCGCTCGTGCACCGCGGTGGCGATCTGCAGGTGGTGGCCCGGCACGCCCTCGTGGTAGACGGTGCTGACCTCGCGCCAGGTGGTGAACTCGTCGCGGCCCGGGGGCAGCGACCACCACATGGTGCCGGGGCGGGTGAAGTCCTCGTTCGGGCCCGTGTAGTACGCGCCGGCGCCACCGCCGGGCGGCGCGATCCGGCAGTCCAGGGCCATCAGCGGGTCCGGGATGTCGAAGTGCTTGCCGCGCAGCTCGGCCAGCGCGTTGTCGGACAGCTGCTGCATCCACCGTTGGAAGGCGTCGCGGCCCTGAACGCGGTAGCGCGGGTTCGCGTCCAGCGCGGCGGCGGCGTCGGCGAGGGTGCCGCCCGGCGCGATGCGCTCGGCGACGGCCTTCATCTCCGCCTCCAGGCGCAGGAACTCGGCCCAGCCCCACTCGTAGGACTCGCGCGGGTCGAGCTTGGCGCCGATGAAGTACCGCGACCAGAGCCGGTAGGCGTCCTCGCCGACGGCGTCCTTCGTGCGGGCCTTCGGCGCCAGCTCGGCGCGCAGGAACCCGGCGAGCTCGGCGTAGGCCTCCTGGGCGGCGCGGGCACCGCGGTCGAGGTCCTCGCGCACGGCACCCTCGGGCGCTCCGGCGACCAGGTTCTGGAAGAAGCCGGTCTCCCCGGACAGCCCGGCCCACGTCTCGGCCTGCTCGGCGACCTTGGTGACCTGGCGCAGCGCGGGCGCGTTGCCGGCCTCGACGGCGGCCAGCAGCGACGCGCGGATACCGTCGACCGCGTCCGGGACCTTGGCCAGGCGCTGGGCGATGGTGGCCCACTGCTCGGGCGTGTCGGTGGGCATGAGGTCGAACACCATGCGCAGGTCCTGCACCGGGCTCGCGATGACGTTGAGCGACGCGACGTCCAGGCCGGCGTCGTGGATCTCCAGGTCCAGCCCGATCCGCTCGGTGAACACCGCCTTGGCCGCGCGCTCCCCGGCGTCGGCCGGCGCGGCGGCGGTGACGGCGTCCAGCGCCCGCCGCGCCAGGGCGGCGCGGGCGGCGTGGCCCTCCGGCGAGTAGTCGGTCAGCTGGTCGTCGTAGCCCGGGATGCCCATCTCGGTGGCCGCGACCGGGTGCGCGGCGGCGAAGTCCTCGACGAACTGGTCACAGATCTGGTGCACGCCCATGGATGCAACCTACCGAACGCGGCAACCGGGTTTACGCACGCGCGGGCACCAGGCCGAGCCTGCGAACCACCTCACGCGTCGCCTTGGAGCGGTTGAAGGTGTAGAAGTGCAGGTCCGGCACGCCTTCGGCGATGAGCCGCTCACACAGCTCGGTGACCACGTCCAGCCCTTCGGCGCGGAACGCCTTGGGGTCGCCGGCCAGCGGTTCGAGCCGGTCGAGCAGGCGGCGCGGCGCGGGCGCGCCGGACAGGCGGATCGTGGTGTGCAACGTGCGCGGCGTGGTCAGCGGCATCACACCGGGGATGAGCAGCGCGTCACAGCCCGCGGCGGCGACCCGGTCGCGCAGCCGCAGGAAGTCCTCGGCCTCGAAGAACAGCTGGGCGATGCCGAAGTCGGCGCCGGCGCGGAACTTGCGCACCAGGTACTTGGTGTCGGTGTCCAGGTCCAGCGAGCGCGGGTGGCCGTAGGGGAACGCGGAGACGCCGACGCAGAAGTCGCCCAGCGAGCGGACCAGCGCGACCAGTTCCTCGGCGTAGCTCAGGCCCTGCGGGTGCGGCACCCACTCGCCGTACGGGTCGACCGGCGGGTCGCCGCGCAGCGCGAGGATGTTCCGCACGCCGACGGCGGCGTACCAGCCGATGACGTTGCGCAGCTCGGCGACGGAGTGGTCGACCGCGGTCAGGTGCGCCATCGGCACCAGCGTGGTCTCGGTCGCCACCCGCGCGATGCTGCGGATGGTGCCGTCCCGGCTCGACCCGCCCGCGCCGTAGGTGATCGACATGTACGCGGGGTCCAGCGGCTCCAGCTCGCGGATCGACCGCCACAGCACGGCCTCGTCCGCCGCGTCGCGGGGCGGGAAGAACTCAATGGAGAACGCCGGGGACTCCCCTCGCAGGCGCTCGATCACCGACGTCATGCGCGCAATGGTAACCGGTGTCCGAAAGGTGGGAAACGAGGTCCGCCACTTGGGAACGGCTAACGCACCCCGGCCGCGGCGGGTTGGCCGGCTTCGGCCTGGGCGCCCCACCGCCGCGCGAGCACCGCGCAGATCATGAGCTGGGCCTGGTGGAACAGCATCAGCGGCAGCACGATCAGGCCGACCGTCTGCGCCGGGAACAGGACCGCGGCCATCGGCAGCCCGCTGGCGAGGCTCTTCTTCGACCCGGCGAAGATGATCGCGACGCGGTCCGCGCGGTCGAAGCCGAGCTTCGGCGTGACCAGCTTGAGGATCCAGAACACCGCGTAGAACAGCGCCAGGTTGACCACCACCAGCGCGCCGAGCGCGAGCGGGGTCAGCTGGTGCCAGATCCCGGCGACAACACCTTCGCTGAAGGCCGCGTAGACCACCAGCAGGATCACGGTGCGGTCGGCGCGGCCGAGGATCTTCTTGTGCCGCGTGAGGAAACCGCCGATCCAGCGCCGCGCGATCTGCCCGGCGACGAACGGCACGAGCAGCTGCAGCACGATCGAGGTCACGGCGTCGAGCGAGAAGCCGTTGCCGGTGCTGTGCAGCAGCAGGGCGACCAGCAGCGGCGTGACGACGATGCCCAGCAGGCTGGAGAACGACGCGGCGCAGATGGCGGCGGCCACGTTGCCCTTGGCGATCGAGGTGAACGCGATCGAGGAGTTCACCGTCGACGGCAGCGTGCACAGGAAGATGACGCCGGCCACCAGCGCGGGGGTCAGCACGCCGGGTTCGAGGAGTTTCGTGGCGAGGCCGAGCAGCGGGAACAGCACGAAGGTGGAGACGAGGATCACCAGGTGCAGCCGCCAGTGCTTGAACCCGGCCACGGCCTCGGCGGTGGACAGGCGCGCGCCGTAGAGGAAGAACAGGGCGCCGACGCCGATCGAGGTGACCCAGGAGGCGACCTCCGCGCCCTGGCCGCGCGCCGGTACCAGGCAGGCGATCCCGACCGCGGCGAGGATGCCGAGGATGAACGGGTCGATGCGGAGCTTGGCGAGGAGCGCGGCTGGGCTTTTCACGTCTTCGATCGTCCGCTGAAGTGCGCCGATTGTGAAGTATGATGAAGGGCATAACTGCTATCGCGATTCGCGATGGAGGTCGCGGTGCTCGATCCGGTGTGGCTGCGGACGTTCCTGACGGTGGCCGAGACGCGTAGTTTCACGCGCGCCGGGCAGCGGCTCGGGCTGCGGCAGTCGACGGTGAGCCAGCACGTGCGCAAACTCGAGGAGGCCACGTCGCAGCAACTCCTGCTGCGCGACACGCACTCGGTTGCGCTGACGCCCGACGGCGAGGCGATGATCGGCTTCGCCGGGACGATCCTGGAGGACATCGAGCGGGCGCTGGCCTACTTCGCCGGGCCGGAGCTGCGCGGGCGGGTCCGGTTCGGCGCCTCGGAGGACTTCGTGGTCGGGCCGCTGCCGGAGATCCTGCGCGAGTTCCGGCGGCTGCACCCGCTGGTCGACCTGGAACTGACGGTGGACCTGTCCGGCGTGCTGCACGAGAAGCTGCGCGCGGGCGAGCTGGACCTGGTGCTGGGCAAGCGCCGCGCGGGTGACGAACCGGGTAGTCCGTTGTGGACGGACCCGCTGGTGTGGGTGGGGCGCGAGGGGTTCACGCTGGAGCCGGGCGCGCCGGTGCCGCTGATCGCCTACCCGCCGCCGAGCATCACCCGCGCCCGGGCACTGGAGTCGTTGCAGGACAACGGGAAGCCGTGGCGGATCGTGTGCACGAGCGGCAGCCTGAACGGCCTGCGCGCCGCGGCCCTGGCCGGGCTGGGGGTCGTGGTGTTCGCGCGGAGCCTGATCCCGGCCGGGCTGGTGGAACTGCCGCCCGGCCACGGCCTGCCCGTGCCCGGCGAGGTGCAGTTCCTGCTGACGACCCGGTCGGCCACACCACGCGGCCCCACGGCGGCCCTGTCGGAGGCGATCCGCGCGGAGGCCAGCAGGCTGCACGGGTAGGCCCGCGCTACGGATGCCCCAGCTCCAGAGGTCTCCAAGCAGCAGCACGCGGTGGAGTGCTGCATCAACCGGCTCAAACGCAACCGGGCAATGGCCACCGGCGGGGTCAGGGCACGCCGGCCAGCCGCAGCAGCGCCGTGACCGCCGCGGCGGTCACGAGCACCACCAGGAACGGCGCCTTCCGCCAGGCGAGGACGCCGCCGACCGCGACCCCGATCGGGCGGGCGAACCCGGCGAAACCGTGCCCCTCCGTCAGCGCGCTCGTCGCCACCACGGCGACCAGCAGGACCGTCGCCGAGATCGTCATCAGGTTCTGCACCCTGGGCGGCATCCGGGTCTGCAGCAGCGGCCCGGCGAACCGGAACGCGAACGTGCCCACGGCCAGGACCGCGATCGCGATCAGCAGGGTCGTCATCGCCGCCCCACCAGCACCAGCACGCCGGCCAGCGCGAGCAGCACCGGCAGGCCCGCGGGCAGGACCGGCGTCACGGCGAGCGCGATCACCGCGCCGGCCAGCGCCGCGTGACGGGTCGGCCGGTCCCGCAGCGACGGCAGCACCAGCGCGAGCAACACGGCCGGGAACGCGGCGTCCAGCCCGAACGCGTCGGTGTCGCCGATGGCCGTGCCCGCGAACGCACCCGCGACCACCCCGACGTTCCAGCACACGAAGATGCTGATCCCGCACGCCCAGTACGCGGCGCGGCGGCGCCCGGCGTCCTCCTCCGCCATCGCGAACGCCACGTTCTCGTCGGTCATCAGGTGGCTGCCCAGGACGCGCCCGCGGCGGCCGAGCACGTCGCTGACCGCCATACCGAACGGCAGGTGCCTGCTGTTCACCAGCAGCCCGGCGACTGCCGCCGCGAACGGGCTGCCCCCGGCGGCCACCAGCCCGACGAACAGGAACTGGGACGCACCGGCGAACACCAGCAGCGACATCACCACCGGCAGCCAGGCGCCGAAGCCGGATCCGGTGCTGATGGCGCCGTAGGACACGCCGACGACCCCGTCGGCGAGCGCCACCAGGGCGACGTCGCGCACCAGGCGACGGTCGAGTGTTCGGTAGATCGTACGCATCGCCTTCTATACTGAACAGACGCACGACTGTTCGTCAAGCCGAACAACCGGACTTCTGGAGCGAACAAGCATGGCCGAGCGCGGCGCACCACTCGACGTCATCGCGGCTTCCCTGCGGCGCGAACGCGCCCGCACTGGGCTGTCCCTCACGGAGGTCGCCAAGCGGGCGGGTATCGCCAAGTCGACGTTGTCCCAGCTGGAGGCCGGCGGCGGCAACCCGAGCGTGGAGACGCTGTGGGCGCTGAGCGTGGTGCTCGACGTGCCGTTCGCGCGGCTCGTCGAACCGGTGCGGCCGCAGGTGCAGGTCATCCGCGCCGACGAGGGCCCGACGTTCTACTCCGAGCGCTCGGACTACGTCGCGACGCTGGTGGCGTCCTGCCCGCCGAACGCGCGCCGCGACCTCTTCCGGATCGCGGCCGAGCCGGGCCCGCCGCGCCGCTCGGACCCGCACATGCCGGGCGTGGTGGAGCACGTGGTCCTCAGCGCGGGCCGCGCCCTGGTCGGCCTGGTCGACGAGCCGGTGGAACTCGCCCCCGGTGACTACATCGCCTATCCCGGCGACGTGGAGCACATCTTCCAGGCCCTGGAACCCGGCACGCGCGCGGTGCTCGTCTCCGAGCACAGCTAGATGACAGGTCGAAGAGGTGGATTGTCCAGCGCCACTTCGACTCCACCGTGGGGCACTTCTGATCGGCCGACCGGACGCTGGCCCGGCTGGTCGCCGACCGCGCGGCGGAGGTGGCCGGGGACCGGGCGCCGGACCGGCAGGAGCACCGCATCACCGCGGCCGGCCGGGCGGCTCTCGCCGAGTGGCTCGCCAGTGAGCCGGAGCGCCACGTCGAACGGGACCCGTTCCTGGCGCGTGTGTTCTTCGGCGACGGTCTCGACGACGACGGCCTCCGGCCGCTGCTCGCCCGGCACGGGAGGAGGTCCGGGCGCGGCTGGCGCGTTTCGAAGACATGCGATCCGCAACCACCGCGGCGCCCGGCTCCGCCTGGCGACGCTGGACAACGGGATCGCGCACCTGCGCACCGAACTCGCCTGGCTCGACGCGGTCGAGGAGGAGATCGCGTGACCGGCTTCCCCGAGGTGCACCCCGCCCGCACGGACACCGCGCACCCCGCCGCTGGTGATGTTGCACGGCGGCAACGCGGCGAACTGGATGTGGGAGCCGCAGGTCGCCGCCCTGACGGATCGGACGGTGCTCACCCCGGACCTGCCCGGGTTCGGGGAGCGGGGCGGCGAGGACTGGCCGGGTCTGGACGCGGTGGCCGACGACGTGGTGGCCCGGGTGAGCGCGCGCCGCGTGGACGGCCCGTTCGATCTCGTCGGGCTCTCGCTGGGCGCGGTGACGGCGGTGCGGGTGCTGGCCCGGCATCCCGGCCGCGTGCGCTCGGCGTTCCTGACCGGGGCGCCGCTCGCGCGGCCCGGCGCGGCGGTGCGCCACGTCGCCCGGCTGCAGCTGCTGTTCTGGCGGGCGCCGTGGTTCTGGCGGGCCCTGGCCGCGGGGTTTGGGCTGCCGGCCGGGGCCCGCGAACGCTATGTGGCGCACGGGTTGTCGGTGCGCCGCGAGACCGCGTCCGCGATGTTCGCCGACGTGTACGCGCGCGGCGTGCCCGCGGGCGTGGGCGACTACGCGGGCCCGCTGCTGGCGATCGCGGGTGAGAAGGAGGACGTGGTGGTGCGCCGCTCCCTGGCGACGCTGGCCCGCATCGCGCCGCAGGCCCAGGTGCGGCTCGCGCCGGGCATGCACCACATCTGGAACGTGGAGGACACCGCGCTGTTCAACGAGGTCCTGCGAGCCTGGCTGACCGGCACGACGGACCCGCGGCTCCTCCCGGTGCGCTAGAACACGGCCACCGCGGCCGCCGGGTCCGGGGCCGCCAGCCCGTGCCGCTCGCGGACCAGCACCGCCGGCGTCACCCCGGCCAGCTCACGCGCCAGGTGGGCCTGGCCGGCGTACCCCGGCGTCCGCGAACACTCCCACCACACCCTGCTCGACGACCAAACTCCAGCCACCCCTGAACCAACTCCACCGCACAGCACACCTAGAACACGGCCACCGCGGCCGCCGGGTCCGGGGCCGCCAGCCCGTGCCGCTCGCGGACCAGCACCGCCGGCGTCACCCCGGCCAGCTCACGCGTCTCACGCGTCAGGTGAGCCTGATCGGCAAACCCGGCGGCCGCCGCGGAGTCCGCCAGCGACGTCGGGCGGGCGGCGTCCGCACTGCGCAGGAAACGCTGGAACCGCGCCACGCGCTGCAGCGCCTTCGGCCCCAGGCCGGCCTGCTGAACGACCAGCCGGCGCAACTGGCGGCCGGTCAGCGCCACCTCCTCCGCCACCGAGTCCAGCGACGCGCCGCGCCAGATCCGGCTCACCGCGTGGCGGACGCGCGCATCACCCGGCCGGGGACGCAGCACCGACGGGAACGACCCGTGCCACACCGACTCCGCGACCGCCCGCGCCGCGGCGTCCGGCAGCACCGCGGTCAGCGGCACCACCGCGTCCCGCACCTCGTGCCCGGGCAGGCCCAGCACCGCCGCGATCGCCTCGGTGCGCAGCCGCAGCCCGCGCAGCTCCGCGCCGGGCGGCAACCGGTGCAGCGCCGGCGACAACGTCGGCCCCACCAGGTAGGCCGCGCCGGTCGAGGCCACGATCACTTCCGCCGCCGCGTCCGGCACCACCCGCTGCACGAACTCGCCCGGCACCCGCTGCGCCCACCAGCAGCGCACGACACCGGAACCCACCCATTCGCGGTAGGTGTCCGTTTCGTTCAAGGCGTCCCCCGTCGCGGCTGCCATGCTGCCGAGTATGGAACAAAGCGTGCAGATCATCACGGTGTCCACCCAGGACCTCGATGCCGCCAGGGGGTTCTACGTGGACGGGCTCGGCTGGCAGCCCTTGCTGGACGTGCCCGGCGAGATCCTGTTCTTCCAGGTCGCCCACGGGGTCGCGCTCGGCCTGTTCGACGCCGTGAAGTTCGCCGAGGACCTGAACACCACCGACGTCACCGGCCCCGCCGGGCTCACCCTGTCGCACAACCTGCCCGGCCCGGACGAGGTGGACCGCCTCCTGGCGGCCGCGGAGCGGGCCGGCGCGGAGATCCTCAAACCCGGGCAGCGCGCCGCGTTCGGCGGCTACCACGGCCACTTCCGCGACCCGATCGGCCTCATCTGGGAGATCGCGCACAACTCCGGCTGGGCCGTGGACCCCGACGGCACGGTGCGGATCGGCCTCATCGAGGCCTAAAGCGTGTCCTCAAAGTCGGTGGTTCGAGCTGGTTCGATCTTGGGTTGTGGTGCGTGGGCACGAGCTGCCTGATGAGCAGTGGCAGATGATCACGCCAACGGCCGGTCCCGCGGCGGACCCACCACCAAGATCCACCTCGCCTGCGACGGTCACGGACGGCCCTTGTCGATCGTGGTGACCGGCGGCGCCGCGGCCGGGCCGGTGGACGCCCACCGGCCTTCGACCGCGCCAGCCACAAACGCCGCAACATCGTCGAACGATGCTTCGACCGCCTCAAACAGTTCCGCGCCACCGCCACCCGATTCGACAAGACCTGAGCTTGCCCCCGTTCGCCGGACACTTCGGGTGTGGGGTCAGTGATCTTGGTCTGACTCCGTGTGCAGGGCTTCAAACGTGACGGGGCTGTGCATTCCGATTTTGGAATGTCTCCGTTTCGGATTATACCAGCATTCTATCCATTCGAAGATGGCATTGGCAAGTTCCTCGCTGGTTTTCCACTGTTTGGAGTCGAGGAGTTCGAGTTGCAGGGTGCCCCAGAAGGATTCCATCATGGAATTGTCGTAGCAGTCGCCGACGGTGCCCATCGAGGCGAGCAGGCCAGCTGATCGGAGTCGCTGACCAAACGCCCAGGATGTGTATTGCGCGCCGTGGTCGGAATGTAGGATTGTGGTTCCGGTTTCGGGGTTTCGGCGGAGAATGGCCATGCCGAGTGCGTCGGTGACCAGTTCGGAGCGCATGTGGTCGGCGATCGACCAGCCGATGATGAGCCGGGAATAGGCGTCCATCACTGCCGCGCAGTACACCTTTCCGTCCTCGGTGGGGTGCTCGGTGATGTCGGTGATCCACAGGCGGTTTGGCTGGTCCACCGTGAAGTTGCGGTTGACCAGGTCAGAGGCCGGTTCTGCGGCGGGGTCGCGCACGGTGCAGCCTCGTCGGCGGCGCCGGTAGAGGCCCTGGATGCCGGCCTGTCGCATGAGTCGTGCGACCCGTTTGTGGTTGACCGGCAGGCCCAGCCCGAGCGTGAGCTCGGCGTGCACCCGCGGCCAACCATAGGTGCCGCGCGACTCGGCGTGAATGGACCGGATGTGCTTGAGTAACAATTCGTTCTCCTCGTCACGAGCGGCGGGCGGCCGCGTGTGCCACTCGTAATAGCCGGAACGGGAAACCTTCAACACCCGGCAGGCCACCGCGACATCAATACCGTCGTCGGCTAACTCGCGGACCAGCGGGTAGATTACTTTGGGAGGATGTTTTCCCGGGCGAAATAGGCCGCTGCCCGTTTAAGGATCTCGTTCTCCAACTCGAGCTGCCGGTTCTTCTTCCGCAGCTCGGCCAGTTCCTTCTTCTCCGCACTGGTCAGCCGCGCCGAACTACCGTTCTCATCGGCGTCCGCCTGGGCCATCCAGTTCCGCAGACACGACTCGCTGATGCCCAGGTCCTTCGCCAGCGCAGCGACCGGTTTGTCGCCCAGACGGGCCAACTCGACGGCGCGCTGACGGAACTCAGGCGGGTGTGGTGCAGGCACCGCAACATCCTCCCCGGTAACCGACGGTCACCTCAGGTTAGGTGTCCGGGCCACAGGGCCAAGCTCAACCGCCACCTCCTACCGGAGCACGATCGACCTCGCCACACCGCTCATCTGGCTTTGCGGGACTGTTTCAAGATCGGTGTTTCTGGCCCGACACGCCGGGCTGAGGTCCGGCGGGATGGGCACTGTGAGTGATGACATCTGGGGCTGTGACTCCACGTAAGAGTGAGAAGCGGTTGTCGCCGGAGCAGGCCGCTGCGGTGGCGATGGTGGCCGAGGCCCGGCAGCGGGGGCTGGAGCTGACCGGCCCGAACGGGCTGTTGAAGCTGTTCACCAAGAACGTGTTGGAAACCGCGCTGAATGAGGAGA